>DASPIV010000747.1:0-3813 GCA_035628955.1 Bordetella sp. | reverse complement strand
TGGTTTGCCTCGACGCTTGCAGGCAAGGGCACCGCACCCGTGGCGTCGATCGAGCGCTTTGCCGCGGAGGCCGGCCCGGCTGACGGCCCGGCACAGATCTTCTGCAATCGCAGGTTCACCACGCCGTACTTCGCGGCGCTGGTGAACGGTGCCGCCTCGCACGTGGTCGAGCAGGACGACGTGCACAACGGCTCGGTACTCCATCCGGCGGCGGTAGTGTTCCCGCCGGCGCTGGCCGTGGCGCAGGCGCTCGGGCGCTCGGGCAAGGACCTGCTGGTGGCGGCCGTGGCGGGCTACGAAGTAGGCATCCGCGTCGGCGAATACCTGGGCCGTTCGCACTACAAGATTTTCCATACCACCGGCACCGTCGGCACCGTGGCGGCGGCGGTCACGGTGGGCAAGCTGCTGGGCCTGAATGCCGAGCAGATGCTGCACGCCCTGGGGTCGGCGGGCACCCAGGCCGCCGGCCTGTGGGAATTCCTGCGCGACGCGGCCGACTCCAAGCAACTGCATACCGCCAAGGCCGCCGCCGACGGCCTGACCGCGGCCTACCTGGCCAAAGAGGGCTTCACCGGCGCGCGCCGCATTCTGGAAGGCGCGCAAGGCATGGCCGCCGGCATGTCGCACGATGCCGACCCGGCCCGCCTGCTCGACCGCCTGGGCCAGCGCTGGGCATTGGCCGAGACCTCTTTCAAGTACCACGCCTCGTGCCGCCATACCCATCCGGCCGCCGATGCCCTGCAACAGGCCATGCGTGAACACAAGCTGCGCGAAAGCGATCTTGCGCAAGTGATTACCCATGTGCACCAGGGAGCCATCGATGTACTCGGACCGGTGGTCGATCCCAAGACCGTGCACCAGTCGAAGTTTTCGATGGGCACCGTGCTGGCGCTGATCGCGCGCACCGGGCGCGCAGGACTGGCTGAATTCGACGCGGCCCTGGGCGACAAAGAGGTGGCGGGGCTGCGCGACAAGGTCCGCATGGAACTCGATCCCGAAGTGGACGCCGCCTACCCCGAACGCTGGATCGGCAAAGTCACCGTGCACACCACCGACGGCCGCGTGCTGCATGCCCGCGTGGACGAGCCCAAGGGCGACCCGGGCAACACGCTCAGCCGCACCGAAATCGAGGAAAAGGCGCTGCGCCTGGGGGTCTATGCCGACGCCGCCACCGAAGCCGAAGTGCGCGGCCTGATCGAAGCCGTATGGAACCTGGAAAACCTGGCCCGCATCGGCGCGTTACTGCCGGCCAAATAAGCCGGTAGCGGCCGCCGCAGCGGGCTGGAGCGGTGGTGCCCCGATGCCGGCATTGGTACCGCCCACAATCTCTGCAAACAGCGTGCGGTGCGCAATTGCGCGCTACCGACTGCACGTCGGTGCGAAAGACAGCATGCTCGGCCGATACCAACAGGAACATCTGGTCCAGATACGGGCTGTCCATATCGAGCTTGTCGCCCGCGTCCCGACAGGCGGCGGGATCGACCAGGATAGGGTAGTACGCCATCGGCCGGCCGGCGGACAGCGAGGCCTGCCGGGTCGACCGGCTTACGCCAGCGCTTCGCGCTGGGCGCGCACCAATTGCGCGATGCCCTGCTCGGCCAGGCCCAGCATGGCGTCGAGCTCGGCCCGCGCGAAAGTGGCGCCCTCGCCGGTGCCCTGCACCTCGACAAACGCGCCCGCGCCCGTCATGACGACGTTCACATCCGCATCGCACGCGGAATCTTCCTGATAGTCCAGGTCGAGCACCGGCCGGCCAGCCACCATACCGACCGATACCGCGGCGACGGTGTCGCGGATGGGATTGGCGGCCAGATCGCCGCGCTGCATCAGCAAGGCCACCGCGTCGGCCGCCGCGACCCAGGCACCCGTAATGCTGGCGCACCGGGTGCCGCCATCAGCCTGCAAGACATCGCAATCCAGATGCAGGGTACGCTCGCCCAGGGCCTTCATGTCGAACACGGCGCGCAGGCTGCGGCCGATCAGGCGCTGAATTTCCTGCGTGCGGCCGCTCTGTTTGCCGCGCGCGGCCTCGCGGTCGCCGCGCGTATGCGTGGCGCGCGGCAGCATGCCGTATTCGGCCGTCACCCAGCCCTCGCCGCGGCCTTTCATGAAAGGCGGCACCTTGTCGAGCACGCTGGCAGTGCACAAGACGTGCGTATCGCCGGCGCACACCAGCACCGAACCCTCGGCATAACGGGTGTAGCCGCGCTGCAGGCTGAAAGGACGCAACTGGTCGACGGTGCGGCCGGACGGGCGCGGCACAGCGGGGAAGGAAGACGAGGACACGGGCGAACTCCACAGAACAAAGACGTTGCGCCGCATTGTACGTGCCGCAGACGCCGCCGGGGCGGCTTGAGGTATCCTGCCGAAAACGGGCCCGCCTGGCGCCCCACCCTATTACCGGATTTTCTTCAGGACAAACCTCATGATCCGCAGCATGACGGCCTTCGGCAATGCCCGCGCCGACATCGAACAAGGCACCTTGGCGCTGGAAATTCGCAGCGTCAACAGCCGCTATTTGGACCTGTACTTTCGCCTGCCCGACGAATTGCGCCATGCGGAAACCCCGCTACGCGAGCTGCTGACGGCCAATCTCGGGCGCGGCAAAGTCGAAGTACGCGCCTCATATACCCGCGCTGGCGGCGCTGAACTGACCAAGCTGGACCCTGCCTGGCTGCAACACCTGGCCGAACAACTGCAAACTGCGCGCAGCGTGCTGCCCGAAGTGACGCCGCCGCGCCTGGCGGAACTTTTCAATTGGCCAGGACAACGCGGCAACGATGCGCTCGACCCGCAAATCTGGGGTGCCGCCTGCCTGCAGGCAGGCAAGCAGGCGCTTGCGCAACTGCAAGAAGGCCGCGAACGCGAAGGCCAGCGGCTGGCCGCCGTCATGCTCGAATGCGCCGACGGCATCGCACGCATCGTCGAATCGGTCGAGACTCACTTGCCTCAGTTGCTGGCCGACCACCGAGAAAAACTGGCAACCAAACTGCGCGAGTCGGTCGAAACGGCCTTTCCTGGCGGCTTCACCCACATTTCCGGTGCTGAACTCTCCGAACGCCTGTCCCAAGAGGCCAATCTGTTCGCGCTGCGCATCGATGTCGCCGAAGAGCTGGCGCGGCTACGTTCGCACCTGGAAGAACTGCGTCATCTGCTGGGCGGCGACACGCAAGCCAAGGGCGGCGGCAAGCGCGGCGGCGGCAGTGCCGGCAAGCGGCTGGATTTCCTGTTCCAGGAAATGAACCGCGAAGCCAACACCCTGGGGTCCAAGGCCGGCAGCATGGACGTCACGCGGGCAGCCATGGACCTGAAGCTGCTGATCGAGCAGATGCGCGAACAGGCGCAGAATATCGAATAGCTCTGTGTTCCAGCACTTTTCAAAGAACCCCCGCCCCACACCGACCTGCGTATCAAAAGCCGGATACGAACCACTGTGGGCGGCAGCCCAAGATGCTGTGCCGGCTGTGGGGCGGCATGCGCGTCAGATAGGCTACCCGAACCCGGGGCAGCCTTGTTCACAACGGAAGGGATCTGGTGAGTTGTTCGAAATCCTCGACCTGCTCAAGCGCCAGAATGCCTACGCGCAGGCGGGTCGCGGTATCGGTGCCCCACGCTTCAGTAGCCAGCTTCAAGTATTTGGCTTCTACTTCGCCGTTTTTATACGGGTTGCCGGCCTCTCCCTTCATGAGTTCGCATCGTCCGCGCAGTGTTTCGCCTCGCCTGGTCAGAATATCCACCTCGCAAACCTGCTCGGCAGGATAACGTTGCGTAAACCCAGGGATCTCCTGTACGTGGATACGCTGACAGAGGCTT
>DASPIV010000746.1:0-6337 GCA_035628955.1 Bordetella sp. | reverse complement strand
TGACCGATTCGTCGCCTTCGCGCACCACCAGGAAGACGGCATCGCCGGTACGCTGGGCCAGCCGCCGCAAGATCGGCAAGGTCTGGCTGACGCGCGGATCTGGCGTGGCGTTATCGGCGCAGGTGGCCCATTGGGCCCGGTATTTCTTGGTGCCGGGCACCGCCAGCACCAGCCCCGAGTCCAGCAGCGCGGCCAGCAGCCGGTAGATGGTGGGGCGCTGGATGCCGGTCAGCCGCGCGATATCTGTGACGCTGAGCCCGGAGGCGCCCTGGTCGCGCAACGCGGCCAATACGGCCAACCCGCGGCGCAGCGTGCGCGGGCCGGAAGAACTCTCTGAAATCGACATGCATCCCTCGGTGAAACAGGCAATCTGGGCTTCGGGGCGGTGGATTCAGGGAAAACCCACTGTCCGTAGCGTGGACTCTACCTTGCTGAAAACGCCCTGACTAGTGGAAAATCGCCCCCGTAACAAAGTCTAGACCGTCCGTACCACGGACAATTTCCACAGGAGACACAACATGGCCAAAAGTCAGAAACCCCACTTGCTGCGCCAAGGCGCGACGCTGCTGGCCGGGGCACTGGGTGCGCTGGTATTCGGCACCAGCGCCCAAGCGGCATATCCCGACAAGCCAGTGCACATCGTGGTGGGTTTTTCCGCAGGCGGCACCACCGACGTGATCGCCCGCATCATGGCCAAGGAACTCACACAAGGGCTGAATCAGTCTTTCGTTGTCGAGAACAAGCCTGGCGCGGGCAGCAATATCGCCACCGACTATGTGGCGCGCGCCAAACCCGATGGCTACACGCTGCTGTTCGTGGCGGTTACCAGCGCCATCAACCAGACGCTGTACAAGAACGTTTCGTTCGATCTCACCAAAGACTTCGCCCCGATCGCGCTGGGCGCCAAGGTGCCCAATATCCTGGTCGTGAATCCCCAGGTGCCGGTGAAGTCGGTTCAGGAACTGGTCGACTATGCCAAGGCCAATCCCGGCAAGCTGGCGTTTGCCTCGTCGGGCAGCGGCACGTCCATCCACATGGCTGGCGAGCTGTTCAAGTTGCGCTCTGGCCTGGATGTGCTGCACGTGCCGTACAAGGGCAGCGCGCCGGCCGTCACCGACCTGATCGGCGGGCAAGTGCAGTTCATGTTCGACAACATGCCGTCGTCGTGGCCCCACGTGAAGGGCGGCAAGCTGAACGCCCTGGCGGTGACCACCTCCAAGCGTTCGCCTACCGCTCCCGACCTGCCCACCATGCAGGAAGCCGGCTTCGACAAGTTCGACGTGTCGTCCTGGTTCGGCCTGATCGCGCCGGCCGGCACGCCGCCGGAAGTGATCGAGAAGCTCAACGCCGTGATGGTCAAGGCGCAGGACAACCCCGAAGTGCAAAAGGCCTTCGCGGGCTTGGGCGCCGTGGGCGAGAAGACCACGCCGGCCGAATTCGGCGCGTTCATCAAGTCCGAGGTCGAAAGCTGGGCCCCGGTGGTCAAGGCGTCGGGCGCGCAAGTCGACTGAGCCCGATTGCCTGATTATGCCGGCAACGGCGCAAGGAAGGGCGGGCCATCGGCCCGCCTATTTTTTGCGCAGCATTGCCGTGCAGACCCCGCGCAACATATCGACTTCGTCGCGTGTGAGCCCGCTGCGGCTGAACAAGTGGCGCATGCGCGGCATCAGCTTCTTGGGGTGCGCGGGATCCAGGAACTGCACACCGACCAGCGCTTCTTCCCAGTGCGCCAGGAACGCCTGCACTGCCTCGCCCGTGGCCGCGGCGGCGCCAGGATCGGGCTGCTGCGCGGCCGAGGCCGGCAACAGGGCGTTTCCATCGGCCAGCAGCAAGGCGTAGCGCAGCTCCCAGGCGGCCAGCTGCAGGGCCTGGGCCACGTTCAGCGAACTGTATTCCGGGTTGGCCGGAATATGGCAAATGCGGTGGCACAGGGCGATCTGGGCGTTGGTCAGGCCGGCCCGTTCAGTGCCCAGCACCACCGCGGCGCAGCCCGAGCCAGGAGAGGTAAGGTGTAACCGGGCCAGATCGGCGGCCTGGCGGATATCGCAGGGCGGCGGCCCCAGGTCGCGCACCCGGGCCGTCAGGGCGAACGCCAGGCTGACCGGAGCCAGGGCGTCTGCTAGGGTGGCGCAGATCCGGGCTTGTTCCAGGACGTCCGCGGCGCCGCTGGCCAGCGCCACCGCCTCGGGCTGGGCGGTCATGTCGGGGTAGCGGGGCTCGACCAGGACCAGATCCGAGAAGCCCATAGTCTTGATGGCGCGTGCCGCCGACCCCACATTTCCGGGGTGGCTGGGCTGTACCATGATGAACTGAACGCGTGAAAATGCTTGAGTCATTTAAAATGGCAAGTTTGGCTTAACGCCTTCCTGGTTTTTCGGATCGTTGCCGCGGGTTTTTGGGGGGTATCGCCCCGCTCCGCGACAAGGCCGCCCGGGTGGCAGCCCTTACTGTATACGTACGGAATTTTATGCACCCGATGCTCAATATCGCCATCAAGGCGGCCCGGCGTGCCGGCACCATCATCAACCGTGCCAGCCTGGATTTGGAACGACTCAACGTGGCTCGCAAGGGGCCGCGCGATTATGTCACGGAAGTCGATCGCGCCTCGGAAGAGTCCATCGTCGAGACCCTGCGCACCGCCTACCCGGATCATGCCGTGCTGGGCGAAGAATTCGGGCTGCAAGGCTCCGAACAGGCCGAATTCCAATGGATCATCGATCCGCTCGACGGCACCACCAATTTTATCCATGGCCTGCCCACCTACGCGGTTTCCATCGCGCTGGCCCAGCGCGGCCAGATGACACAGGCGGTCGTCTACGACCCGTCGCGCAATGAACTGTTCACCGCCAGCCGCGGCAGCGGCACGTTCCTGAACGACCGCCGCGTACGGGTCTCGGGCCGTACACGCTACAGCGAGGCTCTGCTGGGGGCGCACTGGCCCAAGTCGGGCGACATCGATGCCGGCGGCGGGCGCTTTCGCCAACTGGCCGAGGGCAGCACCGGCGTGCGCCGCCTGGGCTCCACCGTGCTCGACCTGGCTTACGTCGCCGCCGGCCGCCTGGATGGCTTCTGCGGCGTCAAGCTCAAGCCCTGGGACCTAGCCGCCGGCAGCCTGCTGGTGCAAGAAGCCGGCGGGCTGGTGGCCGACTTCGACGGTGAGCAAGGCTGGCAGGAAACCGGCAATGTGCTGGCCGCCAGCCCCAAGATCTTCACCCAGATGCTGGCCGCCCTGCAGCCCAAGTCCAACTGAAACTGGCGGCGCGCCGTGCATCGGTGCGCTCGCCTGCACGTCCCGCCTGCGCTCGTCTGGCGCCTGAAATCCCGCATTCTGTAGTTCATCTGCCGGCATGTTGCCGGCATGTGACGCCATTTCCAGGTACGATTGGCGGTTCCGCAACTTTTGGAGCACTCGATGGAGTGGCTGCAGGACCCCGCCGCGTGGGTCGGCCTGCTTACCCTGGTCGTCCTTGAAATCGTTCTAGGGATCGACAACCTCATCTTCATCGCCATCCTGGCTGACAAGCTGCCCCCCGCGCAGCGCGACCGCGCGCGTATCGTGGGGCTATCCCTGGCACTGCTGATGCGCCTGGGCCTGCTGTCGGTCATGTCCTGGCTGGTCACCCTGACCGCGCCGCTGTTTTCCGTTGGGCCCATGACATTCTCGGGCCGAGACCTGATTCTGCTGGTGGGTGGCCTGTTCCTGTTGTTCAAGGGCACGCTGGAACTGCACGAGCGCCTGGAAGGCAGCCAGGGGCCCCTTGCCTCGGGTCCGCGCGTCTATGCCAGTTTCTGGGTCATCGTAGTCCAGATCGTGGTGCTCGATGCCGTGTTCTCGCTGGACTCGGTCATTACCGCCGTCGGCATGGTCGATCACCTGGCCATCATGATGATCGCGGTATCCGTGGCCATCGGCATCATGCTGCTGGCCTCCAAGCCGCTGACGCGCTTCGTCAACGCGCACCCCACCGTCGTGGTGCTGTGCCTGGGCTTCCTGCTGATGATCGGTTTCTCGCTGCTGGCCGAGGCGTTTGGCTTCAAGGTGCCCAAGGGCTACCTGTATGCCGCCATCGGTTTCTCGGTGGCCATCGAGTCGCTCAACCAGGTGGCCCGCCGCAATCTGCTGCGCCTGGATGCCACCCGCCCCATGCGCGAACGCACCGCCAGCGCCGTGCTGCGCATGCTGGGCAAGCGTCCGCCCGACGGCGAAGAAATCGTGGCCGCCAGCTTCAATACGCCCGCCATGCCGGCCTTCGGGGTAGAAGAGCGCAACATGGTCAGCGGCGTCCTGACGCTGGCCGAACGCTCGATCCGTTCCATCATGACGCCGCGCACCGATGTGTCGTGGATCAATATCGACGACGACGCGCAGCTCATCCGCCAGCAGCTCACCGAGGCACCGCACAGCTTCTTCCCGGTATGCCGCGGCTCGTTGGACGAAGTCATCGGCATCGCCCGCGCCAAGGATCTGGTGGCCGACCTGATCACCGACGGGCAGGTGCGCCGCAACCGGCTGCGCGACCCGATCATCGTGCACGAATCCATCGGCATCCTGCGGCTGATGGACACCCTGAAGCGTTCACGCGGCCAGCTCGTGCTGGTCGCCGACGAGTTCGGCGCCATCGAGGGCCTGGTGACGCCTATCGACGTGTTCGAGGCCATTGCAGGCGAATTCCCCGACGAAGACGAACTGCCCGATATCACTCCCGAACAGGACGACATCTGGAAGATCGACGGCGCCGCCGACCTGCATCACGTCGAACAGGTGCTCGAAACCGAGGGCCTGATCGATGACTCGCAAGACTATTCCACCCTGGCCGGCTATCTGCTGGCGCGTTTCGGGCACCTGCCCCAGCCGGGGGATAGCTGCGAATATGATGGGCCGCACCATCACTTCCGTTTCGAAGTGCTCGAACTCGACGGCCGCCGTATCGCGTCGGTGCGGGTCGAGCGCATGCCGCTGGCGCCCGCCGAGACCGACGCCGATGCCGACAGCCATTAACCTCCAATTCCGCCGCGCACCGTGACCGACAGCACGCTATACCTGATCAAGGCTTTCTTCCTGGGCATCATCGAGGGACTGACCGAGTTCATTCCGGTGTCCAGTACCGGGCATTTGATCCTGATAGGCGACTGGATCAACTTCGCATCCAGTTCTGGCAAGGTATTCGAAGTGGTGATCCAGTTCGGCTCGATCCTGGCCGTGATGTGGATTTTCCGCGCCCGGCTGTGGCAGCTGATCCGGGGCACCCTGACGGGCGTGCCGGCCGAAGTGGCTTTCACCCGCAATCTGCTGCTGGCTTTCCTGCCGGCGGCCGTGGTGGGCGCCATTTTCATCAAGACCATCAAGGCGGTGTTCTACCACCCCGGCGTGGTGGCGGTGACCCTGGTGTTGGGCGGGCTGATCATGTTGTGGGTCGAGCGCAAGGCCCACCATACGCCGGGCGATGCTCCCGGCGCGGCGGACGACACCGCTTCCGACGAGCGCGCGTCGGCCTACACCCTGGAACAGATCAGCTGGAAACAGGCGCTGGGGGTCGGCGTGGCGCAATGCGTGGCCATGATCCCGGGCACGTCGCGCTCGGGGGCTACCATCATCGGCGGCATGATCGCCGGTATCCAGCGCAAGACGGCAACCGAGTTTTCGTTCTTCCTGGCCATGCCCACCATGCTGGGCGCCGCCGTGTACGACCTGTACCGCAATGCCGGCCTGCTCAGCCAGCACGATCTGGCAGCCATCGGCGTGGGGTTCGTGGCTGCCTTTTTCAGTGCGCTGGTGGTGGTGCGGGCGGTGCTGCGCTTTGTGGCCAACCACACCTATCGCGGCTTTGCCTGGTACCGCATCGCATTGGGCATCATCGTGGCCATCTGGCTGATGACCAAATAAAAACCGGGCCCGCTTGTGCGGGTCCGGTTTCGGGCGGACCTCAGTTGCTCGATGTCAGGCACCCGTGGAGCCTGACACCTGGCTGCAGCAGGTTCAAGCGGCATCCAGGTCGTAGAAAGCCAGCCCATCGCGATCGATGACCAGCCAGCCGCCACGCGGCGGATCGGCGTGGTCGCAATCCCAGTCGGGCAGCACCCAGCGTTCACAGCGGCGTCCATCGACCTCCAGCACATGGCGGCCGGGGCGATGGGTGTGGCCGTGCACAATGGTTTGCACGCCGGCGGTGCGGAAGGCGTCTTCGACGGCCTGCGAGTTCACGTCCATGATCTCGGCGGCCTTCATCTGGTTGGCCGCCTGGCTTTCGCCGCGCGCCTGCTGGGCCATGGCCAGGCGTTCGGGGATGCTCATGGCCAGGAACCGCTTTTGCCATTGTGGATCGCGCACCATGGTGCG
>DASPIV010000745.1:0-11415 GCA_035628955.1 Bordetella sp. | reverse complement strand
AAGGCGCCTCGGGGCCGAACCCGGGCGCGCGCGGGGCGCCCGGACGGCCACGTGAAGCCGCGTCACCGCCCGGCCACCGGCCAGACGCCGCAAGAACCAAAACACCACAATACAAGGGCCCTCAAAACCCACACATGGCTGCCAAAGTCTCCCAATTGACCCGCAATTCAGGCATCGTATACCCCACAAACCCCAAGGCCAGCACCGCCACCAGGGCCAGGCCTGCCAGGATCCGCCAGACGGCGCGGCGCGGCATGGTCAGGCTCCTTGGGGAACGGGCTGCTGTTCCAGCGGCTGCTCGCGCACCGGCAGGCACAGCAAGGCGGCGATCACGGCCAGGGCCACGCCTATCCACCACATGAGGTCGTAGCTGCCGGTACTGGCGTACACGTAGCCGCCCAGCCAGACCCCGATGAAACTGCCTAGCTGATGGCCCAGGAACGCAATGCCCGACAGTGTCGCGGCATAGCGCAGGCCGTAGATCTGCCCGATCAGGCCCTGTGTGAGCGGCACGGTGCCCAGCCAGAACAACCCCATCCAGGCGGCAAAGGCATACAGCACCCAGGGGGATAGCGGCAGCGCCAGCAGCAACAGCATGCCGAAGGCGCGCAGGCCATACACGCCCGCCAGCAGCATTTTCTTGCTGTGGCTGCCACCCAGCTTGCCGGCATAGAACGAGCCCACCACATTGAACAGCCCGATCAGGGCAATGGCCGTGGCGCCATGGCTGGCATTCAGCCCACTATCGGTCACGAATGCCGGCAAGTGCAGCGTAATGAATGCCGTATGGAACCCACAGACAAAATAGCTGCCATACAGGAAATGGAACGACGGATGGCGCATGGCCTGCCGTACGGCGGCCGACAGCGATTGGCCGCCGGCATGAGAGCCGGGCCTGCCGCGCAGGAAATAGGCCAGCGGCGCTCCCGCGGCCACCAACAGCGACAAGGCCCACAGCGCGCCGGGCCAATCGAAACCGGTAATCAGCAGTTGCCCGGCCGGCACCACCAGGAACTGCCCCATCGACCCGCCGGCGCTGGCGATGCCCATGGCGGTGCTGCGGTAGGCGGGCGGCACCGAGCGCGCCACCACGGGCAGGATCACCGGGAAAGTAGTGCCGGCCTGCCCCAGGCCGACCAGAACGCCAGCGGTCATGTACAGGCTGAATTCGTCGGTGGCGAAGCGTGTACCTATCATGCCGGCCACATACAGCAGCGCCCCCAGCGCCACGGTGCGACCCGAGCCATAGCGGTCGGCCAGCATGCCCATCAGGATGCTGGCCAGGCCCCATACCAGGTTCTGCAGGGCAAAAGCCATCGAGAACACGTCGCGACCCCAGCCGTGGGCCAGGCCCATGGGCTGCATGAACAGCCCGAAGGTAGCGCGCACACCCATGGCAAGCAGCACGACCAGCGTACCCAACAACACGGTACGCAGCGAAATGGATTGGGAATCGGACATCTGGCCTGCCTGGCGGTGGTCGGTTGTAGTTGCGGCGCCCTTCCTCGGCGGGCAGCCCGCATGGGGCAAACAGCAGCCATCATATACAAGTCTGCCGGGGTGGCGGCAGGAGACCCTGCCGCAGATACGGGTGTGGCGGAAGTGTTGCCGACTTGCCGGATCGGCCCCGGCATCCGGGCCGGCGGGGCAGCCTGCGCCGGCGCCGGCCGGGCGTGGGCACGGGCTATCTGGGCGGATGCTAGAATTCGGCACTTGCAAAGCGCTTAGGCAGGCCACAATGCGCTTTGTAATCAGTCACTTGCCATCTTCGGGCAGCTCGCCGTAGTTAAATGGATATAACCGGCCCCTCCTAAGGGTCAATTGGTGGTTCGATTCCACCCGGCGAGGCCATTGCGCCCATCCCCTCTCTTTGTTGCAATCGCGCGCTTGCCTAACAGTTAAAAAAACTGTTTAAATTCGGCACGTAAGTCTATAATTCGTCTGGTTTTTCCCGGCTCCGCTCAAGCCCTTCCGACCGCCTCGGCCGCGCGTCCCTTCTTTTACCCTGCTAGCCCTATGGTTTTTTTCTGGAAACGCGCCGTTGCAACCGCCCTGGTGCCCCTGGCACTGGCGCTGGGCGGCAGCCTGTTACCCGGCGCGGCACAGGCGGCCAAGGCGGCCGACCCGTGCAAGGCCAGCGCCAAATCGGCAGCCTGCAAGGCAAGCAAGGCCAAGACGGCGGCCAAGAAACCGACGGCCAAGGCCACCAGCAAGACCGCCAGCAAGTCGGCCAGCAAGAAAACCGTCTCCAAGGCATCGGCCAAGGCCACGACCAAAAAGACCGCGTCCAGGAAAACCGCCACGAAGACGGTTACCAAGAAAACGGCTACCAAGAAGACCGCTACCAAAAAAACCGCATCCAAGAAAACCACTGTTGCGTCCAAGAGCAAGTCGCGCAAAAGCAGCATCGTGTATCGCCAGCGCGCCCATGCCCGGGCCCAGGCACGCGCCAGCGCCGCGGCCCTGCCTCCGCCCGCCGCGTCGGTGCGTGCCGAGATCGAGGCATTGCGTTCCAGCACGGCCTATGTGCAAGACCTGGAAACCTCGACCGTGCTGTTCGCCAAGAACGAAAACGTGGTGCGGCCGATCGCGTCGATCTCGAAACTGATGACGGCGCTGGTGGTGGTCGATGCCAACCAGCCCATGGACCAGATGCTGGAAATCACCGACGACGACGTCGACACGCTGAAGCACACGAGCTCGCGCCTGGTGGTGGGCACACGCCTGAACCGCGGCGACATGCTGCACCTGGCCCTGATGTCGTCGGAAAACCGTGCCGCGCATGCGCTGGGCCGCAATTACCCGGGCGGCCTGCCCGCCTTTGTCGAGGCCATGAACCGCAAGGCGCGGGCGCTGGGCATGTCCAACACGCACTTCATCGAGCCCACCGGCTTGTCCAGCCAGAATGTCTCGTCGCCACGCGACCTGGCGCGGCTGCTGCGCGCCGCCTCGCAGCGCCCGCTGATCCATCGTTATTCCACCGACGACCAATACGAAGTGGACGTTGCCAATCGCACCCAAGTGTTTCGCAACACCAACCTGCTGGTGCGCAAGTCCGACTGGGACATCAAGATCTCGAAGACAGGCTATATCAATGAAGCCGGCGAATGCCTGGTGATGCTGGCGCGCATCAACGGCCGCGACGTGGCCATGGTGCTGCTGGACTCGCAAGGCAAGCTGTCGCGCATCGGCGATGCGGTGCGCCTGCGGCGCATACTGCAAAGCGACGTGGCGATGGCGATGCTGTAGCGGCCGGGCCGCCTCAGGCGGCCGCGCGCCGGGGCATCGCGCCGTCGTGCAGTGCATCGGGCAATCCCGCCAGCACGGCGCGCGCATCCAGCGACCGGATCGGCACACCGGCATCGGCCGGAATGCGGCCATCGACCTGCAGCACCTCATAACGCAGGCAGCATACGCGCAAGAACGACGTGAAATTCGCCGCCTCGCCACGATATTCGATCAGTTCGTCGTAGAGCCGCTCGATCAGTTGATTGACGCGCATACCGTCGCGCGCGGCAATTTCTTCCAGCACCGACCAGAACAGGCGTTCGAGCCGCACACTGGTGGCCACGCCATGCAGCCGCAGCGAACGGGTTTCGGGCGCGTAGGAATCGGGGTGGGCACGGATGAAGATTTCGCACATGGCAGACTTTGGTGATGGCGTCCTTCACTGTACGGCCGACCAAGGGTGCACAGCAAGTGCCAGGCTCCCGTAGGGCGCCTGGCATCTGGACCACGCAAGCCGCCCGGGCGCGGGGTCAGTGCGTGATGGTGGTGCCCAGCACTTTCAAGAACTGCGCCAGCCAGGCTGGATGCGCCGGCCAGGCCGGCGCGGTGACCAGGTTGCCGTCGGTATGCGCCTGGTCGATGGCGATCTCGGCGTAGGTGCCGCCGGCCAGCCGCACTTCCGGGGCGCAGGCCGGATACGCCGAGCAGGTGCGGCCTTTCAGGATGCCGGCGGCGGCCAGTATTTGCGCGCCGTGGCAGACCGCCGCAATGGGCTTGCCGGCACGGTCGAACTGCCGCACGATTTCCAGCACCTGCTCGTTCAGGCGCAGGTATTCGGGCGCGCGGCCGCCCGGGATGACCAGGCCATCATAGGCGTCGGCATCAGCCTGTTCGAAATCATGGTTCAGCGCGAAGTTATGGCCGCGCTTTTCGCTATAAGTCTGCGCGCCTTCGAAGTCGTGGATGGCGGTGGCCACGCTGTCGCCGGCCTTCTTGCCGGGGCAGACGGCATGTACCGTATGCCCCACCGCCTGCAGCGTCTGGAACGGCACCATGGTTTCGTAATCTTCGGCGTAGTCGCCCACCAGCATCAGCAGTTTCTTGCCCATATCGGTCTCCTGGTTGTCGGTCGTGTCGCGGATGCCGGCAACCCAAAGTTGCCCCGCAGCGCGCACGCAAGGCTTGCCTTGTGCAAGCCGCATGCCCGGAGCGCAGGCATGGCGCGCCCCGGAAATCCGGTGTCTGTGCAGGAATTGTGCGGCAGGCAGTGGCGCCGCGGGTAGTAGCGGAATACCGCAGGCCGGGCACTGGCCGCCTATTCCAGCGCCACCGATACCGGCCGCGCGTCCAGCAGCCTGACCAAGGCTTGCGGGTCTATGCCGATCAGGTAGCCGCGCCGCCCGCCGTTGATATACACCACGGGAGTTTCCAGCACCTGGGCCTCGACCCACACCGGCATGCGCTTGCGCGTGCCGAACGGCGACGTGCCGCCGACCTGGTAGCCGGAATGCCGCTGCGCGGCCTCGGGATGGCAAGGTGCGACTTTCTTCAGCCCCGCCTGGCGCGCCAGGTTCTTGGTAGACACCTCGCGATCGCCGTGCATCACCACCACCAGCGGGCGGGCCGCTTCGTCTTCCATGATCAGTGTCTTCACCACTGCATGCGGATCCAGGCCCAACTGGCGCGCGGCCTCGCCCGCGCCGCCATGTTCGACGTAGTCGTAGGTGTGTTCGGTGTAGGCCACCTTGTGCCGCTTCAGCATCTGGGTGGCGGGTGTCTCGGATACGTGGCGGGCTTTGCTCATGACGCGGGGCGGGCCGCGATGCGGCGGATGGGAAAGCCGGTAGTGTAGGCAGCGGCCGCTGGCGGCGCAACGCGGCGCCGCTCAAGCGCGGGGATGATGCGCCGCATGCAGGGCTTTCAAGCGTTCGCGGGCCACGTGCGTGTAGATCTGGGTGGTGGAAATATCGGCATGGCCCAGCAGCATCTGCACCACGCGCAGGTCGGCGCCATGATTGAGCAGATGCGTGGCGAAGGCATGGCGCAGCACGTGCGGCGACAGAGGCGCATGTACGCCGGAAATGACGGCGTATTTCTTGATCAGCTGCCAGAATGCCTGACGCGTCATGGGCTGCGCGCGGGCGGTCAGGAACAGCGCGTCGCTGACGCGCGCACCGGCCAGATCGGGCCGCGCGCCTTGCAGATAGCGGTCGATCCAGTGCGCTGCCTCGGCGCCCAGCGGCACCAGTCGGTCTTTGCCGCCCTTGCCCATCACCACACGCACCACACCTTCATTCAGGCTGACTTCGAGCACTTTGATGTTCACCAGTTCGGACACCCGCAGGCCGGTGGCGTACAGGGTTTCCAGCATGGCCCGGTCGCGCAGCCCGCGTACGGTGTTCAGGTCAGGTGCGCGCAACAAGGCATCGACCTGCGCTTCGGAAAGCGTCTTGGGCATGCGCGGCGGCTGCTTGGCCGCGCTGAGGGTCAGGCAGGGATCGCGCTCGGTACGGTGCTCGCGCAGCGCCCAGGCGAAAAAACGCCGCAGCGCCGCCAGCCGGCGATTGGCCGTGGTGGCCCGGCTATCGCCATGGCGCGCGGCGAACCAGGCCTCGATATCGCCGGTGCCGGCATCGCGCAACAGGCCCGCCGAGGCTGCCCCACCATGCTCGGCGGGGTTTTCCAGCCATTGCGCGAACGCGCTGAGGTCGCGCCGATAGGCCGCCAACGTATTGGCGGCCAGGCCGTCTTCGAGCCAGACGGCGTCGATGAAAGCGTCGATATCGGCCTGCGAGGCCAGGGGATCGGCATGGGACATGGGCGAACAGAACCGGAATCGGGCAGCCCGCCCATTCTACCGGTCAGTCGCCCGCGGGCAGCGCCTGCGGCAGCGGCACGCCATGTGTTTGCGCCCAGCGCGACAACCCCTGCATGATGCTGTCGGACAAGGCCACGCCCTGCACCAGCGATTCGCGCTTGATTGCCAGGCCGCGCTCGCCCGGCAAACGTACCCGATCCACGCCTGGCCGCGGCGGGTTGGTCTTGCAGGCCTCGGCCAACCAGCCCATCTGTCGCGCGAAATCTGCTTGGCCGCCGAACGCGCCCGGGTCGATGACCTGAATAAACACCGACACGCACGTGCCCGTAGGCTGGTCTGCCCGTCCGAACCCGGACAGGGTCGACAGCGCCTCGACCAGCAGCGCCCAGCCGTAGCCTTTGTGCCCGTGGTCCAGCCCGCCCACCGGCAGCAGCGTGCCGCCCTGCGACAGCGCGACCTGCGGGTCGGTACTGGGATTGCCTTGGGCATCCATGGCCCAGGGCTGCGGGAAAACCCGGCCGGCCTTGACCAGCTGCCGCGTCATGTTGATGGTGGTGATCGACGCGCTGATATCCAGCAGGATGGGCTCGCCGGCCGTCGGGATACCCGCCGCGATCGGATTGGGTGTGAAGACCGCCTGTGTCCCGCCATAGGGGGCGACGCCGGCCAGTGAAGGCATGGAACTGGCGATCATCGCCAGGCAGCCCCGATCAGTGGCGCGCGTCAGGTAGGCGGCCAGCGCGCCAATGTGATGGCTGTCGGAGATTGCCACGGTAACCGTACCGTAGGTCTGCACGCGATCGAGCGCCAGGTCGACGGCTTTCGCGGTCAGCCACGGGCCGGGCAGGCGCTTGCCGCGCCAGGTGATGCAGGCGCCGCGGTCGGCCACGACGTCCGGTTCGCCGCTACCCAGCAACGCCCCCGAGGCCGCGGCGTCGAGATAGGCTGGCGCCAGCGCCAGCCCGTGCGTAGCGTGGCCCATGAGGTCGGCTTCGAGCAAGATCTCGCCAACCACCCGGGCCTTGTCTTCATCCAGCCCCGCCGCCCGGAACAGGGCTTGCGCGCACGCCCTGGTTTCATCCACGCCGTAGCGCCGGCTATCCCCCTGTACTGTCATGGCATGCTCTCCTTGATTCTTGTCTTCAGCCGGGTCTCTATGCGGCCGGCCGGGATGCGGGATCAGACCCGCAGCGTTTCTATTCCCCGTTCCTGCAGGCCCAGGGCATCACACTGCTCGGCCGTGGCATCAGTGACCAGCATGTGGATTTTTTCCAGCCCGCATATCTGCGTGAACGAGCGCCGCCCGAACTTGGACTGGTCGGCAAGCAGCACCACGCGTTTCGCGGTGGCGATCATGTGGCGCTTGATATCGGCGATCTCGATCGAGCTTTCCGTGACACCCGTGTCGGATACCGCGTGCACGCCCAGGAACAGCAAATCGACGTAGACGCTACGCAGCAGCGATTCGCACGGAGGCCCATACAGCGTGTTGCTGTTTGGACGCACTGTGCCGCCGGTCACGATGACGCAGCCCGCCGCCGAGGTGTTCAAGACCTGCGCGGTGGCCAAGTCGTTGGTGATGGCGGTAATCGCCAGCCCGCGCCGGACGGCGGCGCGCGCCGCCTCCATGACGGTGGAGCTGCTGTCGAACATGACGCTCTGCCCATCCAGTATCAGGCCGGCGGCGGCTTCGCCGATACGCTGCTTGGCTTCAGGATGAAGCTGCTCGGCCACCTGCGCGGGCGGCTCATAGGTGGATGACTCCAGGCGCGCGCTGATCACCCCGCCATGGATGCGCCGCACACTGCCGCCGCGCGTGCTCAGCTCGAGCAGGTCGCGGCGGATGGTGGACTCGGATGCACCGGTCAACCGTGTCAGCGTCGCCAATGATGCGCTGCCATTGCCTCGCAGATGATCCAGAATCAGCGCGTGCCTTTGCGGTGCCAACATCGAACGGTTGTTCTTCTGCATTTCACGAGTTCCTATGCCGACTTTGGATGCAACCCCCGGCCAGCGCAACCGCGGGCCGGCGGGCGGCCACAGGCCTGTCAGTCTTCCTGGAAGGCCGATACCGGCTGGCCTGGGACAGGCTCGCCGTTCTGGGCGACCGTAAGCGTAACCTGCAGCAGTTCGGTTCCGGCAAAGGGAAAAGGCGCCGCGTAGGTGTTGCTGACCGGATGCCCGGCATCATGCCCGCAAGACAGGCCGGCTGTCATGCCATGGGTCGGCCAGGACTTGGCGGAGTGGCCGCGCGCCTGGCCCAGCCCGGTTCCCTTCAGGCTGATGTCGATGCTGCCGTCGTCGTTGCGGTCGAAGGCGGCGATCACGTTGGCCCGGCCCTTGGGCAGCGTGTCGTCAAGCTCGACCACCACGCGCTCATCCTGCGAAAACACGTATTCCAGCACCAGCTTGCCAGCGCGCGCATACAACACCAGGCCTCCCAATCGGCTGCCCCAGGCCAGCATCACGCCCTGCAGCGGCGCGCCGGATCGGTTCAGCGACGCTTCGATGCGAAAGCTCTTGCCGGTGACGTCGGGCGCCATCAGGCGGTCGATGCGGGCCATGTGCGGCCGGTACACATATTGGGCGCGCGAGCCCTCGCGTATGCGCTCGGCGGCGCGTTCCCATTCGCGGTCATCCAGCGGCAACACGCCGTAGCGTTGCGCTTCATCCTGCCAGGCCTGCACCATGTCTTTCAAGCGCGCGGATTCGGTTTGCGCCAGGTCGTCCGCCTCGGAGAAATCCCGGTCTACGTGATAGAGCTCCCACACGTCGCTATCCATGGGCGTGCCCTTGCGGTGGCGCGTCACGGCTTTCCAGCCGTCTTGCCAGAGCGCCCGATCGCCCAGCAGCTCGAAGTATTGCCGGGTGCGCCGGGTGGCGGCGGCTGCCTGGCCGAAGCTGTAGGCCATGCTGATGCCGTGCAACGGTTGTTGCTCGACGCCCGCGATCTCGTTGGGCGGGGTGATGCCCAGTACGTCGTAGAGAGTGGGCGCAATATCGATGACATGGTGGAATTGCGTGCGGATCTCGCCCCTGGCGGCAAACCCCTTGGGCCAGCGCACGATCAGCGGCGCGCGCACGCCGCCGCCATGCGTATCCTTCTTGTACCACTTGAGCGGCGTATTGCTGACCTGCGCCCAGCCGGTCGGATAATGGTTGAATGCCTGCGCGGTGCCGATCTTGTCGAGATGGCGCACGGCCTGCCGGGGGTCGTCCAGCTCGTATACCATGTGCTTGCGCAGGTTGATCGCCCCGGTCGGGCCGCCCTCGGGGCTGGCGCCATTATCTGACAGCAGCACCACGATGGTGTCCTCCAGCACGCCCAATGCCTGCAAGCCATCGAGCAGCCGCCCGATCTGCTCGTCGGTATGCGCCATGAAGCCCGCATAGGCTTCCTGCAGCCGCGTGCTCAGGCTCACCACGGCATCGTCGCGTTGCACTTCATCCCAGGGTTGCACATCGTCGTTGCGCGGCGCCAGGCGGGTACCCGCGGGCACGATGCCTATCTCGATCTGCGCCTTCAGCCGCTGCGCGCGCACTTCGTCCCAGCCCTGGTCGTATTTGCCCTTGAAGCGGTCGATGTATTCGGGGGGCGCCTGGTGCGGCCAATGGCAGGCGCCAAAGGCCACGTACATCATGAACGGCGCGGCCGGCGCACTGGTGCAATGGTCGCGGATCATGCCCAGGCTCTGGTCGACCAAATCGACGCTCAGGTGGTAGTCCCGGGGCGGATCCAGGTGGATGGGGTGGTTGTCGACATAAAGCTCGGGGTAATACTGGTCGGCCAGCGCGCCGTGAAATCCGTACCAGCGGTTGAAACCCTTGCCTAGCGGCCAGTTGGAAAACGGGCCGGCCGCGCCGTATTCCTCGGTGCCGGCCAGGTGCCATTTACCGACAGCCATGGTGTTGTAGCCTTCGCGCCGCAGTACTTCGGGCAGCGTGCCAGCGCTGGGATAGATGCGCCCGTCATAGCCCGGCTGGCCATTGGCCCATTCGGCGATGATGCCCACGCCCACCGAATGCGCATTGCGGCCGGTCAGCAAGCAGGCCCGCGTGGGCGAGCACATCGCCGTCACATGGAAGTTGTTGTAGCGCAGACCTTCGGTTGCCAACTGGTCGATGCGCGGCGTCGGAATTTCCGATCCATAGCACCCCAGATCGGAAAACCCCACGTCGTCCAGAACGATAAAGACAACGTTGGGACGCTTGGCGTGGCTCATGTGTACTGTCTCCGGTTGTGGTTAGATGCGCGCCCGACGTGCCTCAGGTTTTCTCGATGCCGGCGCGGGCAAGCACGGCCGGCCACTTCGCCAACTCGGTCCGGATCAATTTTTCGAATGCGGCGGGCGTGCCGGAAGCATAGGGGGTGGCGCCGATATGCTGGATCGACGTTTGCAGCTTGGGCGTCTGCATCGCAGCCTGCAGCGCGGCACTGGCCTTGTCGACGATGGCGTCCGGCGTTCGCGCGGGCGCCAGCAGGCCGAACCAAGGCACCACGTCTACGCCAGGATAGCCGCCTTCTTTCATGGTGGGTACCTGCGGCAGCGCCGCGATCCGTTGCGGGGCGACCGCCGCCAGGGGGCGCAACTGGCCGGCCTGAATGTAGTTTTTCGCCAGGGATACGCTCATCAGCATGCAGTCGAGCCGGCCGGCCAGCAAATCCGAAATGGAAGGCGGTTGGCCTTTGTACGGGATACCCAGCAGATCGATGCCGGCCTCGCTCTTGAACAATTCCATGCCCAGGTGGTTCGACGAGCCGTTGCCTGGGTTGCCGTAGGTAAGCCTGCCCGGCTCGCGCTTGGCCAGCTCGACAAATTGCGCCAGCGACTCGGCCTTGACGTCGGGATGCACCACGAGCACATTGGGACTGGTGGCGATCAGGCACAGCGGCCGGAAATCTTTGATCGGATCGTAGCCCGGGACTTTGCGCAACGCCGGATTGACAGTGAACGGCACCGATGCGCAAAGCCAGGAATAGCCGTCGGGGTTGCTTTTGGCGACGTTCTGGATGCCAATCAGGTGGTCTGCGCCCGGACGGGACTCCACCACCAGCGGCTGGCCCAGCTCAGGCGTCACGGCTTCGCCGACGGCCCGCGTCAACAGATCGATGATGCCGCCGGCGGCCACCGGGACCACGACACGTATCGGCCGGGTCGGCCATTCGCCAGTTTCCTGGGCCCACGAAGAAGTGTTGGCCATGGCGGCCATGCCAGCCAGCGCCTGCAGGGCGCCACGCCGCGTCAACCGGGTGCGGAACATGTTTGTCTCCTATCTTGTCATGCCTGGCTCCGCTGCGCCCGGTGTGTCCCGGGGTAGAGGAGTTGAGTGTTTATAAGTGATTCCGGTCAAATTCCGTCATTCTGCGG
>DASPIV010000744.1:0-4267 GCA_035628955.1 Bordetella sp. | reverse complement strand
TGGCGGCTCGACCTTGACGACATCGGCGCCATGATCGGCCAACATCTGTGTGCACAGGGGGCCGGCCAGCACGCGCGACAGATCCACGACGCGTATGCCGGCCAACGCCCCGGCACCCTGGCGCCGCGCCGGCAAGGCCGCGGCGGGACCGGGGTTCGGGGTGTCGCTCATGGTGTCTCCTTGCCGCGGCTCTACTTCCTGGAAGGAAGTTCGACGATGCCCGAACCCACTACCGACAATTCGTCGTGCTGGTTGCGCGCTTCCTGTTCGATGCGCACCAGGTGGCGGCCATCTTCGATGTACTTGCCTGCTACCTTGCCCTTGATGAACAACATATCGCCCTCGGGATTGTGGCGGCGGATCTTGCACTGGGCCTGGCGCAGGAAACCGTCGTCGCCCATCCAGTTGGTAAGGTGGTGCGTCAGCCAGGACGCCCGTTCCGGGCCATAGTCGTAGGCGCCGGGCGCGCCCACCTCGTGCGCGAAATCTTCTTCCCAATGCACGCGCTCGGGCACATCAGGAATGCCGAACCGGTTGGTGATGCCCACGCCCGGATGGGCATCGATCAGTTTCCAGGCCAGCTTGTTGGCGCGGATATACAAGCCGCCCCACCCTTGCGCATAGGCAATGAAGCCGGTAACCGTCATGGGGCCCTTGAACATCACGGGCAGCGCCTCGCCCTCGGCCACATCTTCCCAATAGCGCGCCTGAGCGCCGCGTACCGGCTCGTCGCGGTACAGCTTGCAGGCCTCCTGGATCTCTTCCGGGGTGTAGCGGCGGGGCTCGCGGGCGCGCACTTCACGGTACTTGGTACCCTGCTCGCGCGCGTGGTCCCGCTCGGTACGGAAGCACCAGCTATCGGCCTCGGCCACCTTGTCGCCCTGCTGGTTGTAGAAATCCACGTGGTAGATCTGCTGGATGGCCCGGCCCGCAAAGCGCGTCTCGTGCTCGACCAAGTCTTTCAGGTAGGCCTCGGTACGGATCTCGTCGTTGCGCCGCACCGGCTTGTGCCAAGTCCAGTCCGACCCGGACCACATCGCGTGCACGCCCGGCAGGCCGCCCACATAGCCGGAAATGATGCGGTTGGTGGCGAACAGGAAGCTGGGCAAGGCCAGGATGCCGCCATGGCGGGTGCGCGCCGCATAGTCGGGGTCGCACCACAGCGGGTTATCGTCGCCGATGCCATGCGCGTAATGGCGAATGTTGTCGCGGGTGGCCTCATGGCACCAGGGCTCGGCGGTATTGTCGATTTTGTGGCCGATGCGTTCACGCAAGGCATCGAGCCCTTGCTGCGTGATCTTGGGAAACGTTCTTTCGCCGGTGGCGGACATGTGGGAATCTCCTTGGTGGGGGTTGATCAGACTGCGGCGCGGCGCTGTTCCTGGTCGCGCAGCGCTTTGCGGTGGACTTTGCCCGCCGGGGTCTTGGGCAATTCGTCGACAAACACGACATGGCGCGGGTACTCGTGCTGGCTCAGCCGGCTGCGCACCAGGTCCTGGATTTCCTTGATGAAAGGCTCGCCGGCCGGGCGCCGCGCTACGACAAAGGCCTTGACCACCTGGCCACGCAACGGATCGGGCACGCCTATCGCGGCAACCTCGCGCACGTCGGGATGCTTCAGGATGGCGTCTTCGATCTCGACCGCGCTCATGGTCCAGCCCGCCGAGATGATCACGTCGTCGGCACGGCCGGCATGGTAGAAATAGCCGTCCTCGTCGACCCGCCCCAGGTCTTTGGTGGCCACCCACGCCCCGCCGCGCCATACCTTCAATTCGCCGGTGACGCCCGGCGGGCACGGCTGCCCGGCCGCATCCTGCACTTGCACAATGCCGCCGGGTACCGGCTTGCCCAGTGAACCCGGCTTGACGCGGAAGTCATCGGCCCCCGGGTAATTGACCAGGATCACGCCGATTTCCGTGGTGCCATACATGCTGCAGACCGGCAGGCCGAAGGCCTGGCGCACGAATGCCTCGGTCTCGCTGTCCATGGGTTCGCCGGTGAAGGACAGCTTGCGCAGCTCATAGCGATAGCGCGCCACCGCACCGGAATTGCGCATCATCCGGAAGTGCGTGGCGGCCGCCGAAATGCTGGTGAAACGGCCATCCTGCAAGGCCTTCAACAGACGCTCGGCGTTGAACTTGCCGCTATAAGCGCCGATGGTGATGCCCAGCGCCAGGGGCGCCAGCGTGCCATGCCAAAGGCCATGGCCCCAGGCCGGCGACGACGGGCAGAAAAAGCGGTCTCCGGGACGCAGGCCCGTGCCATACAGGGCGGCCAGCATCAAGGTCACCAGTGCGCGGTGCGTGTGCCTGACCGCTGCGGGCAATTCGCGCGTGGTGCCCGAGGTGTATTGGAAAATGGCGGCGTCGCCGGCCTGAGTGCGCGTGGCGTAGGTGTCCGGATAGGCCTGCAGCAAGGCCTCGAATGCGGCATCGGCAACCGTCACTTCGGTATCGCCCAGCTCGCGGCACATTCCGGCCTTCTCGGCATTGGTGACCAGCAGGCGGGGCGTGCAATCGCGTATCCGCAGGCGCACGCCGTCGGGGCCGAACAGGGTGAACAAGGGCACGGCAATGGCGCCGGCCTTCAGCGCCCCGAACATGGCCGCGTAGAACGCCGGCGATGGCTCCAGCATGATGGCTACCCGGTCGCCCGGGCGCACGCCGCGCGCTGCCAGCCAGTGGGCAAACCGGCTCGACTGGCGCGCCAGTTGCCGGAAACTGATCGAGGCCTCGCCACCGTCGGCCTGTGCCACGATGACCGCCGTGCGGTCCGCGGCCGCATGCCGGTCGACACATTCATGGGCAATGTTGAACGTCTCGCGCGACCCGTCGAACAGGTCCCATAACGCTTGCGGCGAGAACCTTGCCTGAGCCTCGGCGTAGGAAGTGGTATCGGTAAGCTTGGGCATGGATGGCCGGATAGTTGCGAAATAGAAGTTATGTTTGTACTAATACAACAAAAAGATGGAACTCCTGGCCGTGAGTGCCGCGGATCGCGGCCGGCGAGCAGATGTAGCCATTGTTGGAAGAGCCGGTATTTTTTGTCAAATACGCTCTATATTTGTATTGATACAATCTCCTGCAGCCAGAGATTCGCCTGAAGGATGCCCCATGCCCGCCACGCCCGTTCCATCTTCCGCCCCCGCGCCAGCCAAGGCGCCGCGCCTGCGGGCCGTGCCCGCGGTATCGCGCGCGGTGGCGATCTTGCGCTTGCTGGGACGCTCTCCCAACCCCATGGGGGTGAAGGCCATCGCCGAATCGCTCGGCCTGGTCACCAGCACCTGCCTGCACATCGTGCGCGTACTGGTCGATGAAGGCCTGCTGAAGGTCGACGAAAGCACCAAGCGCTATTCGCTGGGCACCGGCCTGCTGTCGCTGGCCCGCAATGCCCTGCAGACCAATTCGTTTCCGTCGCTGGCCCAACCGGTACTGGACCGCATCGCGGCCCAATGGAACGTAACCGCCATCGCCGCCGAAGTCATCGACCTGGACCACATGGTGGTGGTGGCCTTGTCCAAGGCCCATGCGCCGTTCCGGCTGCATGTCGATGTGGGTAGCCGTTTTCCTGGCCTGATCAGCGCCACGGGCCGCTTGATGGCGGCGTTCTCGCGTACGCCGTGGTCACGCATCGAACAGCGCTTCGGCACGTTGCGCTGGGAATCACCGCCCAGCCTCGCCGACTGGCGCGCCGAAGTCGAACTGGCGCGCGTGCAGCGCTACAGCATCGATGCCGGCAATTACATCGCCGGCGTCACGCTGGCGGCAGCGCCCGTATTCGATGCCAAAGGCCGGCTCAGCCATTCATTGACGGCCGCCGGCATGTCGGGCCACATCGATGACGAGCGTGCCCAGGCACTGGCCCAGGAACTGCTGCGCGAAGCCGAGATCCTGACCCGCCTGGCGCTGCCGGACTGACCATGCGCCAGCCGCGCGGTCACGAGAATACTGAAGGGTCGGGCGTCCAGCGGCCCTGCTCCACCAGGCCCTGGATCTGCCGGCGCAACAGCGTGCCCAATGCCCGCACCGCATGGGTCGACGGACGCTGGGTCGAGGTGGCGATCACCAGCGTGCGAGTAATCGTAGGCTGCACAATGCGCCAGATCCGCATGCGCCGCTGGGCGATTTGCGCGGCCACACAGGCATACGACAACACGGCATAGCCCAGCCCGCTTTCCACCAGCCGCAGCATCGAATGCATGGCGTCGATTTCCATTTCCACATTCGGCGCCAGGCCGATACTGTCCAGCGATTCATCGACCAGTACG
>DASPIV010000743.1:0-2239 GCA_035628955.1 Bordetella sp. | reverse complement strand
TTACCCGCACCGCGGCCCTTGAACATGCGCCGGATAACATCCGGATCAATGCCATCGTGCCCGGAGCAATAGACACCCCCATGCTGCGCAATGGTTCGCAGCGCTTTTCTGATCCCGAGGCGGCACTGCAGCGTTCCAGGGCGCGGCATCCTCTCGGGCGTTTCGGTACTGCCGAAGAGCTGGCGGCCTGCATCGTATTTCTGTTGTCCGACGAGGCCGGCTTCATGACAGGCGCCGAACTGGTGGTGGATGGAGGGTGGTCGATTGCCTGAGCAATTTCCGAAGCATGTTCATGCCTGCTTGCATCGGCGAAAGCAAATGCTGGAATGGCCGGTTGCGGAACTCGGCGCCTGGACGCTTTTGGCGAAGGCCGACACTGAACGCCAGTTGCACGGATGGGTTACGTTCGATCAGCAAGCGCTGTCCGCCTCGCCTGTATCATCCGGTCCACTGGCTGGAATTCCTATCGGGGTCAAGGATGTGATTGACGTTGCCGGGATGCCAACCCGAGCGGGCAGTCTAAGCCGCAAAGGCTCCAGGCCGGTGGCCGATGATGCCGAAGTGGTCAGGCGCTTGCGTGCCCAGGGCGCCGTTATTTGTGGCAAGACGGCGACCACCGAATTCGCCTACCTGGATCCTAGCTGGGCGACCAATCCCTTTAATCCAGCCCATACCCCGGGCGGCTCCAGCAGCGGTTCGGCGGCTGTGGTCGGGGCCGGGGTGGTGCCACTTGCCTTGGGTACCCAGACGGCCGGCTCGGTGTGCCGGCCGGCAGCCTGGTGTGGAACCTATGCGTTCAAGCCATCTACTGGTCGCACGCCGCGATTGGGCGTCGAGCCGTTCGCCCCGACGTTCGACACGGTGGGCATATTCGGTCTGGATCTGCCGCTGGTGCTCCAGGCCGCGCTGGCCTCCATCGGTAAAACTGCGCAACTGCCGGTCGATGGGGACCACAGCGGCTCGCTGTCGATCGCCTGGCTGGGGGATACTTATTTCACCAGCATTTCCGCAGACTGCCGAGCCCAGGTAGATCGTGCGCTGGTCTTGCTGCGAGCGGCCGGCTGCCGAGTTGGTCCGGTTCGGACTGGCCTGGATTTCGAGCACTTGCGCAATGTCCATCGCAGCGTGATGCAGTTCGAAGCCTATGCGCAGCACGGGCATTTGCTGCGCACGCATGGCGATTGCTTGGGCCCGCAGTGGCGCGGCGCATTGCAGGCGGGGGCAGGGATAAGCGCGGCGCAAGCAGCTTCCGCCCTGCAGGCGCTAGATGCCGCGCGCGAGCGTATCGAGGCGGAAGTCGGCGACGCGGACCTGGTGCTGGGTTCGCCCGTGCGCACCGAGGCTCCCGCCGGCATAGGCAGCACCGGCGATGCCGGACTGATCATCCCCTGGACTTACGCGGGAACTCCCCTGGCGGTCCTGCCCACTGGCCTGACGGCGGCCGGATTGCCGCTTGCCGTCATGGTGGCCGGGCGCCGGGGACAGGACAGCAAGGCGGCTCGTGATGTCCTGGCCGTTTCCCGAATATTGCGCGACGGCGCGATGTACATCGATGCCTGAGCGCCGGCCGGCGCCCGGGCGGCCAATGAAAAGCACGCCTTCGGTAATATCCAGGGTGGTGGGCCGGCGCGTGACCGATGCCCGCGCGACTTCTGACCTGTGAAACCCGATATGCCGAAACAGAGCACGGCCATGCCGCGACCACGCGGGCGCCCGCGCAGCCAGGTGAGCGTTGTCGATTCGACGCTTGCACTGATCAAGCAACATGGCGTCAAGAACGTCACGATGGAAGCCATTGCCGAACACGCCGGCATCAGCAAAATCACGCTCTACCGGCGCTGGACATCCAAGGCGGTGTTGCTGGCCGATGCGTTGTTCGAGCAGATCCAGGTTGCGATCCCGCTCGAAGCGGATGCCGATCCGGCCGACAGCATCGTGCGGCACGTGACCAAGTTCGTCGCGGAACTGAAAGGGGAAATCGGTGACCTGCTGCGCGAGATCATTGTGGAACACTTGTCCAATCCAGACATGTTGCATGAGTTTCGCGACCATTACCTGGGGCTGCGCCGGGCGACAGCAATCGAACTGATCGGACGCGGGCAGAAGACGGGGTGTTTCGGGGCACGCGGCAAGCCGGAAATTCTGCACGACGCGTTGTACGGCGCGCTTTTTTACCGGTTCTTGTTCGGTGTGGGCGCGCTCGGCCGCGCAGAGGCGTTGCGTCTTGTCGATACGATCC
>DASPIV010000742.1:0-3159 GCA_035628955.1 Bordetella sp. | reverse complement strand
GACACGTTGCCCAGGGTCGCGACGGGCTTGTCCGCGGCGGCGGGCACCGGTTCGGGCGTGCTGTCGGCAACACCGGCGGACTGAGCCGCCGGCGCGGGCGCCGGGGCCGCCTTGCCGGTTGCCGAGCCTGCTTGCGCCTGGCTACGATCATCGCATCCCGCCAGCAGCATCAGCCCGGCCAGGCCAATGGCCAGCGCGGTGCGCTGGGCTTCGCGAGGCGATTTCATGCCTGGGGTTCCTCGGTCTGGGCCTCGGCGGCACCGGCGGTGCCAGCGGTAGTCGAAGCGGCAGCTTCCGCCTGCTGGGCGTATTGGCGCAGGTACAACAGGAATTCCTGCAACACGCGGTCCCACAGTTCGGCCATGGCAAGCAGGTGGGCTTCATTGACGCCGCCCGCGACGACCACGTCCATTTCCAGCACCAGGAAAGCGCCCTGGGTCGCCATGCGGGCGAAGCGCTTGCTGAGATTCCAGCCTTCGGCCAGTCCCGCGGGAAGGTCGCCCTGCACGCGCAGCGCGCAACTGAGCGTGTAGTCGACATATTCACCCGGTTGCGTGCCGGGATTGCCAAAGCGCACCGAAAAGCCCACGCCCTGGCTTGCGCTCAATAGCTGGACCAAGCCATTCTGCTCGGACCTGGTCACGCGGTATCCCGCACGCTGTAGCAGATCGGTCAGGCTGTCGGCACTGAGCGCCTGGATGAAAGGTAGGGTGTCAGTCATTTATGTCAGTTCCAAGGAAGGCAACGGGAATCGCGTAGAAAACATGCCGGCTCATTGAGCCGGCATGCCATCCGGCGGCTGGGCCGCCTGGGGCTGCGCGACGGCACGCGCATCGAATTTTCCTTCGTACAGTTTGTCGCCATATTGTTGCGCCTGTTCGTCGAACAGCACCCGCGCCTGTCCCGCAAAGGGCTGGCGGATACGCAGCAGGTCGCCGGTGCTGAACGATTCGTACGCGGTCAACAATTCCTTGCCGGCAGCGTAAAGCTGGTCGTTCTTCTGCTTGCATACCGTCAACTGCGCTTCGCTGGTCTTCAGCGAGGCATCCAGGCTGGACCGGCGGGCTTCCGTGGCGCGGGCCAGGCCCAGCAATTCGTCGTAGGCATCCTTGAACTTGCCAACTTGCTCATGGCTGGCGGCCACCTGGGCCTGGGCAGCCTCGCGCATGGCATCCTGCTGCCCGGCCAGTTGCGCGGCAGCCCCTTCGGCCTTGGCCAATTGCGCGCGCAACTGCTCGACTTCTTTCTGCGCCGCATCGCGCTGCGACTCGGCCGCCGTCCTGGCGGCATCGAGCTGTGCCTGACGGCTTTGCAACTGCTGCAGGCTCTGGGTGGTTCGGCGCAATTCGGCGCGCAGGCGCTCTTCCATGCTTTGACTGTGCGCCGGCGCGGCCAGGAAGCCCGCCGCCATCGCCGCGGCCAGCAGAGCCATGCGGCCCAGCCGCCGTACGCCGCGGCCGTTGGGCAGCGGCGGCGCGGTGCGTTCATATATGCGTAGGATCATCATGGCGTCAGAACCTGGCGTTGATTTCGGCCTGGATGACGTCGATCGCCAGCGGCGGGCCGTAGACTTCCTTGGTGCTGGTCCAGCGCAGCAAGCCATAGACGTTCTTGTCGAAGGCATAGCCGCCGCCCAGGAAATAGCCGCGCGCGTTGGTACCGCCCAGGTGGAAGGTGGAATCGTTGAAGGCGTCGGGCATTGCATCGGGCTGGATGTACTTGTAGCCGGCAAATACCATCCAATCGTTCTTTTCGCGCAATTCGAGGCCACGGCCCAGCGTGGCCTGCAGCATCCAGGCATTGGGACCGCTTTCGATATCGTCGAGGTTCTGGCGGGAATTGACGATGTTCTCGGCGCCGCCGGCACGCGAAATCATGTCGCCCTTGTCGTAGGCCAGGTTGCGAACGTAGTTGCCGTGCAAACGCAAACCCATGTCATCGAACACCTGGGTGTCCCAGATCAGGTTCACGTCGAGCAGGTTGAACTTCGATGCCAGGCCGACGTACTGCCATTCATTCCAATCATCGGGATTGGACGACCATTGGCGAATATCGCGCAGCAGGAACAGCGTGTTGCCCTTCTGCATGAAAGCCGGGCGCGACCAGTCGGTGCTGCAGACATCGTCGGCCGAATATACCGTGCAAGGCGACGACCGCTGGCCGGCAACATTGTCGAAGTAGTAGTAGGCCAGGCTGCCGCGCAGGCGATTGCCCGTGCTGGGCTTCCAGTCGGCGCCGATCTGCGCGCCCAGCAGCCATTTGTTTTCGCTTTCGCCCTCGCCCCAATCGCTGTCGCTCCAGGGATTGTTGGCGTATTCCAGCGCGAACGCACCCAGAGTGCCGAACACGGTCACCGGACGGCCCTCCAGCGGCTTCTTGAACACCGCGGAAACACCGTCGAAATTCAGGTCGCCCGAATACAGCATGTCGGTGGACACAAACGGATTGGCGGCACGGCCGGCCGTCAGCGTGACCCAGTCAGTGGGGCTGTATTTCAGGTAGGCCTGATCCAGCCAGATATCTTTCTTGGACATGCCGCCGCCCAGCGTCTGCGTGGACGATACCGGGCTGTCGTCGCTGCCGGTACCCAGGCGGACACCGGCCATCCACTGTTCGGATATCTGTGCCTTCAGGCCCACACGCGCCCGTATGCGCCACAGGTTGCGCCTGTCCTGGCGCGTATTCATGTAAGGAATATCCAACCCGTAGGGCGTGTTGGCGATGACAGTCGCGATAGGCCCGTTTTGGTTCCATTTCGCGAAGTCGATGATTTCGTCGCTGTTTCCGCTATCGAAAAGGCGCGATTCGTCGCGTACGCGCATATCGCCATCGAAAGTAATGCGCGATACCCAATCAGGGAAGGTATTGGGCTGCGCCCAGTTCTCTTCCTTGGCCTGGGCGACGACCTCTGCCTTGACCTCGTCGCGGATCTGGTCGCGCACAGTTTCAGGAATGTAGGGCACGCGCACGTCCCCGGGCTGCGCCAGCGCGGCACCCCCGACTGCCCCGGCGGAAGCGGCGGTTGCCGTGCTGGTGCGCGCCTGCTGGGCTTCGCTTTCGGCCTGCTTGACCAAGGCGTCTGCCTGGCCCTGGGTGAGCACGCCTTGCTTGACCAGCAGGCGGATCAGGTTGATGGTGGCATTGGCCGAGGGCGGGTCG
>DASPIV010000741.1:0-3451 GCA_035628955.1 Bordetella sp. | reverse complement strand
CGCTGCGCCAGGGCAGCAGCGCCTCGCCCTGGAACATGTAGCCGGCCCGGCTGTTGATGCCCTGCAAGGGCTGGCCGAATACCTGCACCTGCCCCGACGACGGCGCCAGCAGGCCCGCGCCTACGTTCAGCAGCGTGGACTTGCCGCATCCCGTGGGACCCACCACCGAGACGAATTCGCCGGGGGCGATAGCCAGGCTGGTGTCCTGGACGGCGGTGTAGCGCTTGCCGCCGTCGTCGCGGGATACGAAGGTGCAGGTAATGCGGTCTAGCGACAGTGCGGCATCAGCCATTGGGGTACTTCTCGTTGGCGCGCTTGGCGAATTCGTTGGTCCATGCCTTGGACGAATCGATCTTCGATGCGTCGAAACCCTTGACGTAAGCCGCCAGCGCCTTGGTGGCGGTGGCCGCGCCGTCTTCGGGGATGATGCCGTCGGGCGACAGGCCTTCCATGCTTTTGTCGATGGCGGCCTTGTAGACGGCCGGATCGCCCAGCAGGTACTGGGTGGGCACGGTCTTGGCGATTTCTTCGGCGCCGGCCTGCTGGATCCATTTGTCGGCGCGCACAATGGCGTTGGTGAGCGCCTGCACGGTGTTCGGATTGGCGTCGATGAAGGCCTGCGGCGCGTACAGGCTGCCGGCCGGCATGTTGCCGCCGAAGATTTCCTTCGTGTCTTTCAGGGTGCGCGTATCGACGATGATTTCGATGTCGCCCGGCATGGACAGCATCGAGACCACCGGGTCGGTGTTCGAGATGGCGTCGATCTGGCCGCTGCGCAGCGCGGTAACCGCGCCGGCGCCGGCGCCCACGCCGATGATGGACACGTCGCTGTCGCGCAGGCCATGTTTGGACAGGAAGAAGCTGACCACCATATTGGTGGACGAACCCGGCGCGGTAACGCCGATCTTCTTGCCCTTCAGGTCGGCCGGGCCTTTGTAGTCGGGCATGTTCTTCTTGGAAACCCCCACGCCGATCATGGGTGCGCGGCCCTGCAGCACGAAGGCGCGGTAGAACTGGCCCTTGGACTGCATGTGCAGGGTGTGCTCGAATGCGCCCGAAACCACGTCGGCGCTGCCGCCCACCACGGCCTGCAAGGCCTTGGAGCCGCCGGCGAAGTCGGCGATGCTGACATCCAGCCCTTCATCCTTGAAGAAACCCTTGACCTCGGCGATGGTCAGGGGCAGGTAATAGATGAGCGCCTTGCCACCCACGGCGATCTGCACGCTTTTCTTTTCCAGCTTCTGCGCCCGCACGATGGCCGGCGCCATGCCCATCGCGCCGGCCGCACCGGCCAACTTGAGCAAATCACGACGAGTGACTGACATGGAAGGTCTCCTTTGCCGCTCTGCGGCCTGTGTCTGGGTTGCGGCCTGGCCGGCCGTCATCTTGGCTTTCTGGTAGCGCGGGCCGGGGTCAGGCGGCGGGCGGCGGGACACCGATGGCACCGGTTTCAGCCAGTTCGATGATCGCCGCAGCATCATACCCCAGCGTTTTGAGGACTTCTTCGGTATGTTCCCCTAGGCGCGGGCCCAGCCAACGCGTGCCGCCCGGCGTCTCGGACAGGCGCGGCACCACGGCGGGCAGCTTGACGGGCGCGCCATCCGGAAAACGATGCTGCTCGATCATGCCGCGCGCGATGAACTGGGGATCGGCGAACATGTCGGCCACGCTGTATATCTTGCCCACCGGCACATCGGCGCGGCGCAGGATGTCCAGGGCCTGTTCGATGGTGCGCGTATCGCACCAGCGCTGGATGGCGCCGTCGATCTCGTCGGCCCGGCGGGCGCGTCCGTCGTTGCGTGCCAGTTGCGGGTCGTCGGCCAGGTCGTTGCGGCCGATGGCCCGCATCAGGCGATTGAAGATGGCGTCGCCATTACCGGCGATGACCACGTTCTGGCCGTCGCGGGTGGTGTAGGTGTTAGACGGCACGATGCCAGGCAGCGCCCCGCCGGTGCGTTCGCGCACCACGCCGGCCACATCGTATTCGGGCACCAGGCTTTCCATCAGGTTGAATACCGATTCGTACAGGGCCACATCGACCATCTGGCCCTGGCCGGCCACGCAATCGGCGCCCTCTTTGCCGTTCCAGCGCCCGCCGGTGGCGTCGCGATGGCGCAGCGCCATCATGGCGCCGACCACGGCGTGCAGCGCGGCGATCGAATCGCCTACCGAAATGCCCACCCGCACGGGGGGCCGGTCGGGATGGCCGGACACGTAGCGCAGCCCGCCCATGGATTCGGCAATGGCGCCGAAGCCGGGCGCATCGCGCATGGGGCCGGTCTGCCCGTAACCTGACAGGCGCACCATGATCAGGGCGGGATTGGCCGCGCGCAGCTGTTCGTAGCCCAGCCCCCATTTTTCGAGCACGCCTGGGCGATAGTTCTCGATCACGATGTCGGCGTCCAGCGCCAGGCGGCGCGCGATGTCGCGGCCGCGCGGGTCTTTCAGGTTCAGCGCAATGGACTGTTTATTGCGTGCCTGCACCGTCCACCACAGCGAATTGCCTTCGTGCAGGTGGCGCCAGCTGCGGAGGGGATCGCCGCCGCCCGTGCCGTCGGGGCCGTGCGGGGTTTCCACCTTGATGACATCGGCGCCGAACTCGCCCAGCATGCGGGCGGCGAACGGGCCGGCGATCAGGGTGCCCAGTTCCAGGACTTTTACGCCCTTGAGCGCAGACATGGGGGTCTCCTTTCGTGTCCGGCTAGGCGGACTTGCGTTCCATCAGCGCCCACGCAATGGTGCCGGCATCGACATATTCGAGCTCGCCGCCGGCCGGCACGCCGCGCGCCAGGCGCGTGACCTTCAGCCCCTTGCCGGCCAGCACTTCCCCCAGGAAGTGCGCGGTGGTCTCGCCTTCGGCGGTGAAATTGGTGGCCAGGATCACTTCCTGCACCACGCCATCCGAGGCGCGCTCGAGCAGGCGCTGGAAATCGAGCTCGCGAGGGCCGATGCCCTCGAGCGGGGCCACGCGGCCCATCAGCACGTAGTACAGGCCACGATAGCCATGGCTGGCCTCGATCATGTTCTGGTCGGCCGGGGTCTCGACAATGCACAACAACGAGGGATCGCGCTTGGGATTGGCGCAGGTGGCGCAGATCTCGTCTTCGGTGAAGCTGTTGCAGCGGGTGCAATGGCGCAGGTTCTGCACGGCGCCCGCCAACGCGCGGCCCAGTATGTCGGCCCCCTGCAGATCGTGCTGCAGCAAGTGATAGGCCATGCGCCGGGCCGAGCGCACGCCCACGCCGGGCAGGCGGCGCAGGGCCTCGATCAACGAGACCAGCGGTTCGGGCTCGGGCAGTTGGGGGTCCATCGCGACGATAGCAGGGGGTTCAGAACGGCAGCTTCATGCCCGGGGGGAGCGGCATGCCCGCGGTGACGCCGGCCATCTTTTCCTGCGAAGTGGCTTCCGCCTTGCGCAGCGCGTCGTTGAAAGCGGCCGCCACCAGGTCTT
>DASPIV010000740.1:0-9223 GCA_035628955.1 Bordetella sp. | reverse complement strand
TTCGCCGGCATCGCTGGCGGTCAGGTACACCACCTGCACGCAGCCGCCCGCGCCGATGTTGGCGGCGATGTCCGGGTTCATGAACAGCAGGTCGTCATCCAGGTGGGCGACGAAGGCCAGGTCCTTGATGCCATGGCATTCGCCCAGGAGCGGGCCGGCGGGGGCCGCCCGGGCCGCCCCTGCACAGAGCGCGAGGCAGCCCAGCCATGGCAGCGCGAGGCGGACGGCGCGAAGAAGACGGGCCGGAAAGGCGGGCATGATGGGTCAGGCGGCCGGCATCCCGACACGGAGCCTGGCGATGTGCTGCATCAGCCCTGTATCTTGGTATGACGTAACGTTGTTTTTTATGTAGCGCGCTGAGTATAGCGGCTCCGGCCCGGCCGGGCGCCGGGGGTTTCCCCCGGCCCGTTGCCGTTTGCCTACAGTCCGGTCAGGCGTCGGCCGCCGTGGCGGTCAGGGGCACTTGGGCGCGCTCTGGCCAGACAGTTCGTCGATGGGGTCGAGGTCGGGCTGGCGCGTCATGCTGTAGTTCAGGTTGGGTGTCTTGCCCAGCACCGATTTGACGCGCAGCACGTTATTGGCGGCGACCACGAATTCGACCCGCAGGTTGCCGGCGGCGTCGGACAGCAGCACGCGGGCCGGGCGCTCCGCCGTCGCGTCCCAGCAGCCTTGTTCGGCGGTGGGTTCGCTGAGCTTGCCGGCATTGTCGAGGAAGGCGGTGCGGCTGCGCCAGCGGCCGTTGGGGGCGAGGGTCAGCGTGACGCGCTGGGCCACGCATTGCAGCGAGGGCGCCAGGCACGGCAGGGTGCCCATGTAGGTTTGCGCCTGCGGCACCAGGGCCTGCGCGGCGGGCGAGTGACCCGCCGGGGCGTTGGCGGCGGCCACGGCCTGTTGTTCGGCGTCCGCTTCGGCGGGTTCGCCGGCGTTGCCGGGCTTGCCCTGCTGGCCGGGCGGGCGGCCTTTCAGTTCGATCTGGAGCTGCGAGGGCGCATGCACCACCTGGCGATAGCCAGCCCCCTGGCCCTGGTATTGTGCGTCGGTGATGGTGCTGGCCGACGGTGGGTTGTAGTAGCCCTCGGTGCGCTGCTGGGCGCAGCCCGCCGCCAGTGCGGCGCCGGCCAGGGCGGCCGCGAGCAGGACGGGGGAGCTGCGGCGGGGCGCCGGGGCGGGCACGGGATCAGGCATGATGGCGGTTCGCGGTTGTTGGATATGTACGGAATTCTACGCATTTATGCAAACATCCGATACGCGCGTCCTGGCCATCGTCGTGTTTGAACAATTCGCCGCATGCCGGAATAATGCGGGCTCGCCGGTGCCGAGCCCGGCTGTTGGCCCCGTGCGGGCATTTCTTTGTATTGTCGAATTCCATGTGGCATGCCTTTGCAGTCGATCCAGGTTGGGCGATCGTTCTGGCCGCGGTACTGGGCCTGGCGGTCGGCGGTTGGCTGACCGTGCTGGCCCACCGCCTGCCGCGCATGATGGAGCGCGAATGGCTGCAGCAGTACCAGGAGGTCCGCCAGGCCGATCCGGCGCCGCATGAGCCGGTGGGCGAATACAGCCTGTGGCGCCCGGCCTGGCATTGTCCGGCCTGCGAGGCGCCGGTGCGCGGCTGGCGCCGCCTGCCGCTGGCCGGCTGGGCGCTGTTGCGCGGCCGCTGCGCCGATTGCGGCGCGGCGATCGGCTGGCGCTACCCCGTCACCGAGGCCCTGACCGCCCTGTTGTTCGCGCTGTGCGCGTGGCGCTTCGGCCCCACGCCGCTGGCCCTGTGCGCCATGGGGCTGTGCGCGGCGCTGCTGGCGCTGGCCTGGATCGACCTGCAGGCCAGCCTGCTGCCCGATGCGATCACGCTGCCGCTGGCCTGGGCCGGGCTGCTGGTGAACCTGGGCGGCGCCCTGGCGCCGCTGCCGCTGGCCGTGCTGGGCGCCGTGGTAGGGTATGCGTTCCTGTGGCTGCTGTTCCACATGTTCCGCCTGCTGACCGGCCGCGAAGGCATGGGCTATGGCGACTTCAAGCTGCTGGCGGCGCTCGGCGCCTGGTTCGGCCTGGCCGCGCTGCCCGGCGTGCTGCTGGTGGCATCGCTGGCCGGCGTGGCGGGCGCGGGCATCCTGCGCCTGAGCGGCCAGGCGCAGCGCGGCCAGCCGCTGCCATTCGGGCCTTACCTGGCGCTGGCCGGCGTCGCCATGCTGCTGGCCATGGGGCGGCCTGCCTGGTTCTAGCGGCGCGCTGAATTCGCGGCCCGATGGGCGTATGCTGGCTGGCAACGGAGTTTTTCATGAGCGACCAGGTATGTACAAGATCGGCCTGACCGGCGGCATCGGCTCCGGCAAGACCCGGGTGGCGGACATGCTGGCCGAATGGGGCGCGGCGTTGGTCGATACCGATGCGATCTCGCATGATCTGACGGCGCCGGGCGGTGCGGCCATGCCGGCCATCGGCCAGGCCTTCGGCCCCGGCGCCGTGGCTGTCGATGGAGCGCTGGACCGGGCCTGGATGCGTGACCTGGTGTTTCGCCAGCCCGAAGCCCGCGCCCAACTGGAAGCCATTCTGCATCCCTTGATCGGCCTGTATACCGAACGTGCGGCCGCGGCCGCGCAAGGTACTTACCTGGTGTACGTGGTGCCGTTGCTGGTCGAGTCGGGCCGCTGGCGCGAACGGGTCGATCGTATTTGCGTGGTGGACTGCGACCCCGCAACCCAGGTCGCCCGCGTGCAGGCACGCAGCGGGCTGACGGAGCAGGCCATACGGCGTATCATGGCGGCACAGGCCGCGCGGGCAACACGGCTCGCGGCAGCGGATGATGTCATCGTCAACGATGGCGCCACGTCTGCCCAGCAGTTGCGCGCGCGGGCAAAGGTTCTGCACGACCGCTGGTGCCAATTGGCGGTGGCGCCACGCCGGCCACCGCCATGCGATGCCGGTCTCCCTGAATAACCCGGCCCGCGGGCCGACTACCGACAGGCCTGTATAAAGCGTGATTCTTTACGAATATCCTTTCAACGAGCGTATCCGCGCCTATCTCAGGCTGGAATATCTGTTCGACAGATTGTTCTACTTCGCGCGCGAAGGCGACCCCCGCCATCACCAGATCGCGGTCGCCACCTTGTTCGATATTCTTGACGCCACCGAGCGCACCGACATCAAGACCGCCGTGCTGCAAGACCTCGAGCGACAGCGCGTGGCCCTGGTGGCGCTGCGCGACCACCCCGGCGTGGCCCAGGATGCGCTCGAGTCCATGCTGGCCGAAATGGAACGCACCGTGGCGGCGTTGGCCGCCCAGGGCCGCGCCGGCCAGCCCTTGCGCGAAAACGAATGGCTGATCAGCCTGCGCGGCCGCCTGGCGGTGCCGGGCGGCGCCACCCAGGTCGACATGCCGTCCTATCACGCCTGGCAGCACAAGCCCGAAGCCGGCCGTTGCGCCGACCTGCAAGCCTGGACCGCGCCGCTGCGCGCGCTGCACGATGCCGTGTCCATGGCGCTGCGCCTGCTGCGCGAAGCGGGCCGCCGGGCCGAGATCGTGGCCGAACAGGGCGCCTACCAGCAGATGCTGGCGGGTAAGCTGTTCCAGTTGCTGCGCGTCTGGATCGATCCGGCCCAGGGGGTCTTCCCCGAGATCAGCGCCAATAAGTACATGATCTGGATACGCTTCTCGTCCCAGGACGGCGACACCAAGCCGCAGCAGGTGGCGCGCGACATCGGTTTCCAGATGTCGCTGTGCAGCGCCTAGCGTCAGCCTGATTCCTGTTGCGGTCTATTTCAGGCCCAGGTACCGGGCGCCGTAAACCGGCGTACTTGGGGGACAATAGCGGCTCCCGCTGCTTGCGTCCGATATTCCATGCCCGAAAGCCGATCCGCCCCGCCGACGCCCCGCCGTACGCGCCGCCTGGCCGCCATCATCCTGTTGTTGCTGGCGGCCGCCGTGGCCGCATGGCTGGTCTTCAAGCCCGGCGCGCAGCAGCCCCAGCGTGGCGGCCGCGGCGCGGGCGCAGCCAGCGCCATGGTCCTGCCGGTGCCGGTCCGAACCGCCCAGGCCGGCACCCAGAACATCGACATCGTGCTGCGGGCGCTGGGCACGGTTACCGCCTACAACACCGTCACCGTGCGCAGCCGGGTCGATGGCGAACTGATCCGGGTGGCATTCGACGAAGGCCAGTACGTCAAGGCCGGCGACCTGCTCGCGCAGATCGATCCGCGCCCCTTCGAAGTCGCGCTGGCGCAGGCGCAGGGCCAGCAGCAGCAGAACCAGGCCCTGCTGGCCAATGCGCGGCGCGACTTGCAGCGCTACCAGACATTGTTCAAGCAAGACTCCATTGCGCGCCAGCAGCTCGATACGCAGGCCGCGCTGGTGCGCCAATACGAGGGCACCCAGAAAATCGACCAGGCCGCTGTCGATAACGCCCAGCTGCAGCTCGGCTATACCCGCATCAGCGCGCCCATCGGCGGCCGCCTGGGCTTGCGCAAGGTCGATGCGGGCAACCTGGTGTCCACCGGCGATACCGACGGGCTGGTGGTCATTACCCAGACCCAGCCCATTTCGGTCGTGTTCTCGCTGCCCGAGACCCAGTTGCCCGAGGTGCTCGCACAGGTGCGGGCCGGCCGCACCCTGACTGTACAGGCCTACGATCGCACCGACACCAAGGCCATTGCCAGCGGCCAACTCGAAACCATCGATAACCAGATCGACGTGGCCACCGGCACCGTCAAGCTCAAGGCGCGCTTCGACAATGCCGACGAGCTGCTGTTTCCCAACCAGTTTGTCAACGTGCGACTGCTGGTGCAAACGCGCGACGATGCCACCGTCATTCCCACCGCGGCGGTTCAGCAAGGGTCCGCCGGCGCCTTCGTGTTCCTGCTGCGTGACGACAGTACCGTGGAGGTGCGGCAGGTCAAGCTGGGGGCCATCAACGGCGACCGCGTCGCCGTCAACGAAGGCTTGGCGCCGGGTGACCGCGTGGTCGTCGAGGGCACCGATCGCCTGCGCACCGGCGCCAAGGTAAACGTCGTGACCGGCGACGCCTCTATCCCCGCCACGCCAGGCGAGGCACTGGGGGCCGGCTCGCCCGCGCGTGCGGGCCAGGCCGCGACGAAGGCACCGTGAGCCCGTCGCGCCTGTTCATCCTGCGGCCGGTCGCCACCACGCTATCGATGGTGGCGATCCTGATCGCCGGGTTCATCGCCTATCGCTTGCTGCCGGTATCGGCGCTGCCTGAAGTCGATTACCCCACTATCCAGGTGGTGACGCTGTACCCGGGCGCCAGCCCCGATGTCATGACATCGCTGGTGACATCGCCGCTCGAACGCCAGTTCGGCCAGATGCCGGGCTTGAACCAGATGTCGTCCACCAGTTCGGGCGGCGCATCGGTGATCACGCTGCAGTTCAGCCTGGACCTGCCGCTGGACGTGGCCGAACAAGAAGTCCAGGCGGCCATCAATGCGGCGTCGAACCTGTTGCCCAACGACCTGCCGGTGCCGCCGGTCTACAACAAGGTCAACCCGGCCGACGCGCCGGTGCTGACCCTGGCCATTACCTCGCCCACCATGCCGCTGCCCCAGGTGCGCGACCTGGTCGATACCCGCATGGGGCAGAAGCTGTCGCAGGTGCCGGGCGTAGGGATGGTCAGCGTGGCAGGCGGGCAGCGGCCGGCCGTGCGCATCCAGGTCAACCCGCGCGCGCTGGCCTCGGCCGGCCTGTCGCTGGCCGACTTGCGCACCGCCGTGGTGGGCGCCAACGTCAACCAGCCCAAGGGCAACCTCGACGGGCCCGAGCGGTCCACCACCATCGATGCCAACGACCAGCTCAAGTCGCCCACCGAGTACAACGACCTGATCATCGCCTACCGCAACAACGCGCCGCTGCGCCTGTCCGACGTGGCGCAGGCCGTGCAGGGCGCCGAAGACATACGCCAGGCCGCCTGGGCCGGCGACCAGCCCGCCATCTTGCTCAATGTGCAGCGCCAGCCGGGCGCCAACGTGATCGACGTGGTCGACCGCATCCGCGCCATGCTGCCGCAGTTGAAAGACGCCTTGCCGGCCACGCTGGATGTCAGCGTGGTGTCCGACCGCACCCAGACGATCCGCGCGTCGGTGGCCGACGTGCAGTTCGAGATGATGCTGGCGGTGGCGCTGGTGGTCATGGTCACTTTCCTGTTCCTGCGTAGCCTGACCGCCACGCTGATTCCCAGTGTGGTGGTGCCGCTGTCGCTGATCGGCACTTTCGGGGTCATGTACCTGGCGGGCTTCAGCATCAACAACCTGACGCTGATGGCGCTGACCATCGCCACTGGTTTCGTGGTCGATGACGCCATCGTCATGATCGAGAATATCGCACGCCATCTCGAGCAGGGCGAAACGCCCATGCAGGCCGCGCTGAAGGGCGCCGCGCAGATCGGCTTCACGCTGATCTCGCTGACTTTCTCGCTGATCGCCGTGCTGATCCCGCTGCTCTTCATGACCGAAGTGGTGGGCAGGCTGTTTCGCGAGTTCGCCGTTACGCTGGCCGTGGCGATCCTGATTTCGCTGGTGGTGTCGCTGACACTGACACCCATGATGTGCGCGCGCCTGCTGCGGCCCGAGTCCGAGCAGCGCCACGGGCGTTTCCACCAGGCCACCGGTGCTTTCATCGACCGCGTCATCGCCCGCTACGACCGCATGCTGCAATGGGTGCTGGCGCACCAGCCGCTGACCCTGCTGGTGGCCGTGGGGACTTTCGTGCTGACCGTGCTGCTGTATCTTGCCATTCCCAAGGGGTTCTTTCCCCAGCAGGACAGCGGCATGATCCAGGCCATTACGCAGGCGCCGGCCTCGGTGTCGTTTCCGGCCATGGCGCGGCGCCAGCAAGAGGCCGCGCGCATCGTGCTGCAAGACCCCGATGTGGAATCGGTGGCCTCGTTCATCGGTGTGGACGGCACCAATGCCACGCTGAATACCGGCCGCATGCAGATCGCCCTGAAGCCGCATGGCCAGCGCGACGGCGACCTGGCCGCCATCACGCAGCGCCTGCAGGAAGCCCTGAGCGCCCAGCAGGGCGTCAGGGTCTACATGCAGCCCGTGCAGGACCTGACCATCGAAGACCGCATCAGCCGTACCCAATACCAGATGACGTTGTCCAATCCGGACATTGCCGTGCTGGCCGAATGGGCACCCAGGCTGGTCGACCGGCTGGCGCAATTGCCCGAACTGACCGACGTGGCCCACGACCTGCAAGACGACGGCCTGCAGACCTGGGTAGAGATCGACCGCGATGCCGCCTCGCGCCTGGGCATTTCCACCGCCGCCATCGACGAGGCCCTGTACAACGCTTTCGGCCAGCGGCTGATTTCCACCATCTTTACCCAGTCGAACCAATACCGGGTGGTGCTGGAAGTATTGCCGCAGTTCCGCGAATCGCCCGAGGCACTGGGGCAGATCCACCTGGCCACTGACTCGGGCGCTCTGGTGCCGCTGTCGGCCGTGGCGCATATCTCGCAGGGGCGCACCATGCTGGCCATCAGCCGGCTCGACCAGTTCCCCATGACCACGGTGTCGTTCAACCTGGCGCCGGGCGCGTCGCTGTCGGCGGCGGTCGATGCGATCGCGGCGGTCGAGGCCGACATCGGCATGCCGGCCAGCATCGAGACGCGCTACCAGGGGGCGGCGCTGGCCTTCCAGGATTCGCTGTCCAGCACGCTGTGGCTGATCCTGGCGGCGGTGGTCACCATGTACATCGTGCTGGGGGTGCTGTACGAAAGCTACATCCACCCCATCACCATCCTGTCCACGCTGCCTTCGGCGGCGGTGGGGGCGCTGCTGGCCCTGATGATCACCGGCACCGAGCTCGACATGATCGGCATCATCGGCATCATCTTGCTGATCGGCATCGTGAAAAAGAACGCCATCATGATGATCGACTTTGCGCTGGAAGCCGAGCGCAAGCGCGGGCTGACTCCGCGCGCGGCCATTCATGAAGCCGCGCTGCTGCGTTTCCGGCCCATCCTGATGACCACGCTGGCGGCGCTGTTCGGTGCGCTGCCCCTGATGCTGTCCACCGGCACGGGAGCCGAACTGCGTCAGCCGCTGGGCCTGGTCATGGTGGGGGGGCTGCTGCTCAGCCAGGTGCTGACGCTGTTCACCACGCCGGTCATCTACCTGATGTTCGACCGCCTGGCGCGCCGCGGCCGGGCACGCCCCGCCGCGGAGCAGCCATGATCCTGTCGGCGCCCTTCATCGTCCGCCCCGTTGCCACCGTGCTGCTATGCCTGGGGCTGGTGCTGGCGGGGGTGCTGTCGTTCCGGCTGCTGCCGGTGGCGCCGCTGCCGGAAGTGGACCTGCCCATCATCTCGGTTACCGCCAGCTTGCCGGGCGCCAGCCCCGAGACCATGGCGTCCAGCGTGGCCACGCCGCTGGAACGGTCGCTGGGCAGCATTGCCGGCGTTACCGAAATGACCTCGCGCAATTCGCAGGGCTCGACCCGCATCATCTTGCAGTTCGACCTGAGCCGCGACATCGACGGCGCCGCGCGCGATGTGCAGGCGGCCATCAATGCAGCGCGTTCGCTGCTGCCGACGGGCCTGCGCAGCAATCCCACTTACCACAAGGTCAACCCGTCGTCGGCGCCCATCATGGTGCTGGCGCTGACGTCCGGCACGCTCAGCCAGGGCAAGCTGTACGACCTGGCCTCGACCATCGTGGCGCAGAAACTGGCGCAGGTGAACGGCGTGGGCGAGGTCACCGTGGGAGGCAGTTCGCTGCCGGCGGTGCGGGTCAACCTGATTCCGGGCGCGCTGTCCAGCCGCGGCGTGTCGCTGGACGAAGTGCGCACCACCCTGACCGAGGCCAATGCCAACCGGCCCAAGGGCGTGATCGAGAACGACCGCTATCACTGGCAGATCATGGCCAGCGACCAGCTCGAGCGCGCCGAGCAATACCGCCCGCTGATCGTGGCCTGGCGCGACGGCGCCGCGGTGCGGCTGTCCGACGTGGCCACCGTCGAGGACTCGGTCGAAGACCTGTTCCAGACCGGTTTCTACAACGACCGCCAGGCCATTCTGCTGATCCTGCGGCGCCAGGCCGATGCCAACATCATCGAAACCGTGGAGGCCGTGCGCGCGCAACTGCCGCAGCTGGCGGCGCTGCTGCCCGGCGACGTGGACATGACCGTCGCGCAGGACCGTACCCCCAGCATCCGCGCCTCGCTGCACGAGGCCGAGCTGACGCTGGTGGTGGCCGTGGGGCTGGTGATGCTGGTGGT
>DASPIV010000739.1:0-2370 GCA_035628955.1 Bordetella sp. | reverse complement strand
CCGCCTGGCCGGCCAAGCCGCTCACCATCATTGTTCCGTTTCCGCCAGGGGGCGCCACCGACGCCATGGCCCGCCTGTTCGCGCCGCGCATCGAGACGCTCATCGGCCAGCCGGTCGTGGTCGAGAACAAGTCCGGCGCCGGCGGCACCATAGGAACCCAGCTGGTCGCCCGCGCCGCCAACGATGGCTACACCCTGTTGTGGGGCACTGTCGCCACGCACGGCATCGGGCCCAACATCTACAAGAAACTTTCTTATGATGCGGTGGCCGATTTCGAGCCGGTCGTGCACGTGGTGGACCAGCCTTATGTGCTGGTCGCCCATCCGTCCCGGAAGATGAGATCTGTCGAAGACCTGGTCAGGCAGGCGCGGGAACGGCCGGGCCGTATTTCAGTCGCCACGGCCGGGGTCGGCACCGCGGCGCACATGCTTTTCGAGAAGTTCCAGGCCGATACCGGCATTTCGATGCTGGGCGTTCCCTACAAGGGTGCGGGCCCGGCCATGGCGGACTTGCTGGGCGGGCAGGTGGATCTGGCCTTCGACGTAATCCTGACCACCGCGCCTTATATCGTCGCAGGCAAACTCGTACCGCTTGCCGTCACGAGCGCTACGCGTTCCTCGACATTGCCGGACGTGCCCACCATGACCGAAGCCGGCGTCGATGGCTTCGTGGCGGCCGGCTGGAACGGCCTGTTCGCACCCAGGGGCACCCCCAAGCCTATCGTCGATGAGATCAACGCTGCAGTGAACAAAGCGCTGCATAGCCCGGAAATCAACAAGCGCCTGCTTGCCGAGGGGTCGATTCCCGTCGGCGGTACGCCCCAGGATTTTTCCCGCTTCATCCAGGCCGAGATCAAGGCATGGGGCGAGGTCGCCAGGCAGGCGAATGTTTCGATCGATTGAGGCAAGCACATGAGCGTCGAGCAGTTTGAAGATCCGTGCGCCGGTCTGTCCGGCGGCGGTAGCGGTGGGGCGGGGCCGTTGAGCGGGATACGGGTGCTGGATATTTCCACCGTGGTGGCGGGCCCGTTTTCTTCCACCCTGATGGCGGACCTGGGTGCGGAAGTCCTCAAGGTCGAGCTGCCGGGCGAGGGCGACCCCATACGCCAGTTGCCGCCGCACAAAGACGGTATCGCGCTCTGGTCGAAAGTGGCCAACCGCAACAAACGCGGCATTACGCTGGATCTGCGCCAGCCTGAAGGTATCGGGATACTCGAGCGCCTGATTCCCCGGTACGACGTGCTGGTAGAGAATTTCCGCCCCGGCACGCTGGACCGCTGGGGCCTGGGCATGGAACGGTTGCAGGCTCTCCGGCCCGATCTGATTGTGCTGCGCGTCACCGGTTTCGGCCAGACCGGACCCTATCGGTCCCGGCCGGGTTTCGCGCGCATCTTCGAAGCCATGTCGGGATTCGTGAACCTGTGCGGAGAAAAAGACGGGCCGCCCCTGTATCCCGGCTTTCCCGTGTCCGATGCGCTGACCGGCGTGTTCGGCGCATACGCCATCACCGCCGCCTTGCTGCACAGGGAAAAGCACGGCAAGGGACAGGAGATCGATCTGTGCGCCACCGAGGCCATGCTCCGCATACTCGATTTCATGCCTATCGAATACGACCAGCTCGGGGTGGTGCGGTCGCGCCAGGGAAACCTCAATGCCTACTCGGCGCCTAGCAGCGTATACAAGACCCGCGACGACAAATGGGTGGTGCTGGCGGTCAGTGCGCCCACGGTGTTCCGCCGGCTGGCCATCGCCATCGGGCGCGCCGACCTGCTGGAAGACCCCCTGTTCCGTACCAACCCCGCACGCATCCAGAACCGGGACGAGATCGAGGCCATCATGGAAAACTGGTTCAAGGCGCATACCCTGAGCGCAGCCTCCGACATCCTGGTGCGGCATGAAGTCAGTTTCAGCCCCATCTACGACATTGCGGATATCGTGGCCGACCCGCACTTCATCGAGCGCGAGGTGCTGGTCCAGGTCCAGGATGAAGATCTCGGCCCCGTGCAAATGCAGAATGTGGTGCCCCGGTTCTCGGAAACGCCGGGCCGGATCTGGCGAACGGGCCCAGGCATCGGGCAGCACAATGAAGAAATCTACGGCCAGGAACTGGGTATGTCGCAAGCGCAGCAGGCGACCCTGCGCGAGCGCAACATCATTTAGCGCAGCGGCCGGATACAGCATGGATACCCTGGCTTTGCCGGCGCACTTCGACGGCACCTTCACGCTACCCGATGCGCTGCATGTCGATTATCTTCGCGCCGTGGGAGGCGGCCACCCCGTGCACAGTTCGCGCACGCTGGCCATGCAGTCGGGCTTCGCGGATGTGCCCCTGGCCGGCATCCATGTGCTGGGCGCGGCCATGGCCACATTC
>DASPIV010000738.1:0-3390 GCA_035628955.1 Bordetella sp. | reverse complement strand
CACAAGCTGGCGCTGCGCATCGTTGGTTGCCTGATCGGCGCAGGGCTTGGTATAGCCTCTATCGTCTTTCTGATGCCTCACATGACCTCGGTGGGTGCCATCATGCTGCTGGTGTTCATCGGCACTTTCGTCTCGGCCTGGATCTGGGTGGGCAATGAGCGAGTGTCGTATGCCGGCGTACAGGTCGCCTTGGCGTTTCTGTTGACCGTATTGCAAGGATCCGGGCCCACTTTCGATATGGACACCGCGCGCGACCGGGTTATGGGAATTCTTCTCGGGAACTGCGTCTTGTATATCGTGGTTACTCAATTATGGCCTGTCAGTGTTCGTGAGCGCATCCGAGACTGTCTACACCAGGCGTTGACGCACCTGGGCGCGATGGCGCGAATGGCCCCTCCAGGCCAGAGCGTGCAGGATGCGCGCGACCTGCGCGTGGAGCGAGCCTCAAAAGCGGCGGCGAACATCGCCGATATGCGGCAAGCATTGGGACTCGCCCAGTTCGACATATACCGTCAGCGCCTGTCGGGCGCTGAGCTGCGTCGCGTGGTGTCGGCTGCCCGGACTGTTCGTCAGGCCATATCCCGCCTCATGCTGTACCCGCCGAACGACGCGGGACAGGCGGAGCGCCTCCAGATGCTGGCAAACCGAGCCATGCAAATGTCGGCCGGGCCAAAAAGTCGGGCGCATGGTCTCCCTGTGCGGCATGCAACCGCATCGGGTAGCGGCAATACCCTGGATCACGACATTCATCGCCTGGAGACACTGATCAATGGTCGTTAAGAAGCCCGTACGTTCGCTCTTGCGATGGCTGTCGGCAGCGGGCATGGCTTTCTTGCTGCCGGCATGTTCCAACCATTTGGAGTATGCCCCGCGAGACGCTGGCCGCCCATGGACTGCGCCGCCGGTACCTTCCGATTGGCGCTCGCTGGCCATAGATGGTATCTCCGCGAATGCAACTTCGGGTACATGGAGCGCAACCGGTGCGCTACGCCAAGGCGAGGTTTACGACTTGCCCGCTCTGATCGACCTGGCTCAGCTCAACAATCCAGCCACTCGTATCGCATGGAGCCAGGCGCGGCAGGCTGCGTCGGCGGTCGGGCTTGCCGAGGCCGCCTATTTGCCGATGCTCACGGCGAATGTCATCGGGGGCTATGTGTCTACGCGACGGCGTTTGCCCAATGTCCTGGATCGCCGCGTGCGTGTCGACGCGAGCGATAGCGGTATGGCGGCACTTCTGAGCGTGGAATGGCTATTGTTCGACTTCGGCCAGCGTGCCGCCGCCCAACGTGCCGCGCGCGACCTGTCGCTAGGGGCAAACTTCACTTTTAACGCGGTCCATCAGCAGCTCGTATACGATGTGACTCGAACTTATTACGAGTACGGGGCCGCGCGTCAGCGCAGCAGAATCGCTGATGACTCACTGCGTAATAGCCAATCGGTTCAGGCGGCAGTGGCCGCCCGAGCCAAAAATGGCCTGGCAACGTCCGTCGAGACAGCCCAGGCACGCCAATTGGTCGCCCAAGCACGTTTGAAGAAAGTCGCGGCTGGCGGGCTGGAGCGCAATGCCTACCAGGCGCTTCTGAGTCATCTCGGACTGCCTGCGCAGTCGCGTATTCAGGTCGCGGACAGTGCGGCCACGCCACTCCCAACGCCGCAGGAGCTACCGCAAGATGCAGTGTTGCGCCGTGCCTTGTCTGAGCGGCCCGACATTATGGCCAGTATCGCATCGCTCAAGGCGGCTGAAAGCGCCGTTGATGTGGCGAAGGCCGATTTCCTGCCCAAGGTATACCTGGCGGGATTTGTGCTCGGCGGCAACAACGAGCTTTCCATTGGGCCGGTCTCCGGACTTTCCAATAGTGGCGCCTCACGCGGGATTCTGCTGGGAATGACAATGCCGCTTTACGACGGTGGAATGCGGCGAGCGCGGATGCATGATGCGCGGGAGCGGATGCATGCGGCGCAGGCTACGCTAGAGCAGCTCCGCATGTCGGCGATAAGCGAGATCATCGTGGCCACCAACCTGCTGGAGACGGCACTGCAGTCATACGATGCCGCCTCGACGCTGGTCGACACCTCGGCGCTTACCTACGATGCCGCGCTCGATAGCTATCGCGAAGGAATGGGCACCATTACGGTGGCCACCGAAGCCGCCAATGCTTTGCTGCAGGCCCGTAGTGAGCATGCCGACGCCCATGCCGGAGCTCTGGTCGCCGCGGCCTCGCTGGCCTTCGCGTTGGGCAAGCTCGACGTGGCCATTCCAGCGCAACAAGTGTCTCCTTGATGCGCTGGCGATCCGCAGCGGTGCCTTGACGGCTATTTTGTGTTAGATGGGGAAGTGAGGACGGGGGGAGCAAGCTTGATGCCCATCTCCTCGATCAATTCGAATATGCGCAGCAGCAACATCTCTTGTATGGCCAGGAACTTCGTGTAGTCCATGGTCAGCACATAGGCCCGCAGCTCTACTTCGACCCGCCCTATGGCGACACCGACGCAACGGATGCGCGGCCAGCCATCCGATTTTTCGACCAGCTCTTCGTCGGCCACCAGGCTGCGCATGCGCTGAAGCAGCAAGCGGATCTCGTTGGCCGGGGTGTCTACGTGCAGGGCAAGCGTATGCACGAACAGGCATTTGTTGCGCTTGGTGAAGTTCACGATCTTCATCTTGGCAAGATCGCTGTTCGGCACGGTAACCAGCGTCCCGTCGAGGGCGCGGATCCGGCTGGACCGGGTTCCAACCATTTCAACCGCCCCGCGCTCATTGCCGAAACTGATGACATCGCCGATACGGAATGGGCGGTCGGCAAAAAGCGCCACGCCGCCGAACAGGTTCTCGATGGTGGACTGAGCAGCCAATGCCAGCGCGAAGCCACCCACACCTATCCCGGCGATAAGGCCGAAGGCCGGTATGCCGACCTCGTTGGCGCCGTAGATGAGTATGCCTCCTGCCGAGCCAATGGCGGCGACGCGCGCGGCAAGGCGGAGCAGGTGCGTATCGAGGCTGTTTCCGGCAATCCGGGGGGTGTTGATGACCGCTTCAGCCACCAGGAAGCAGCCGATCCACACCGCCCAGGCAACCACGCCGTAGAACGCGGCTGTCGAAAGCAGGCTTTCTCCTGTTGCGAAGAGCCCCGCAGGATTGATGTGGGCAATGACGTACCAGTCGCTGAAGAAGTAGATTGCCAGGAGCACAGCCGGCAGCGTGAAACGCCATCCCAGTTTCCGTACCTCGCTGCCACGGCGGCATTGAATGCGGACCACGCGGGCCCAGACAAAAGCCAACGCCAGCATCAAGACCACTACGCAGGCAATGGCGATGATCTTCCACACCGGTGTATTAAGGTAGACGACCTTCAGGGATTCCGGGATACCACTGGTAAGCCAGTCGGGAAT
>DASPIV010000737.1:0-2261 GCA_035628955.1 Bordetella sp. | reverse complement strand
AGCCAGTCATTGAGCTGCGCGTAGATATGTTGCCGCGTATCGAGCCCGCCCTGGACCAGAATACCGTCGCCGCTGACAGCGGCGGCCCACAAGGCCCGCATGGCTTGCGAGTCGGAATGCGCGCTCGCTGTGTCGGGCGGCATCGCGATGACGGATCCAATCGCGCATAGCCGTGTATGTTCTTCGGCCAGCCAAGGCGACCTGAAATCCCACCATGGCAGCGAAGAGAATGCGGCATCGAAATCCGCCGTGCGCAAGGCCTGGAGCTGTCCGGGTTGCAGGCCGGGGGTCCAGGCCAGGAAGCGGCGATCTGGAAACGCAGCGCGCAGCGGGGCCAACATGGCGTGCCAGTCGTCCGCCCCGATACGATCGGGCGCATCGATGCGAAAGCCAGCCAGCCCCGCATCCAGCCAGCGCGCCAGGCGCTCGCTCCAGTCGTGGATGAACCCCTGGGGTAGCGGGCCGCTGCGCAAATGGCGGATACCGCGCTCGCTCAGCGCCATGCGTGGATCGCGGGCCGGATCGTCCTGCGGCGCCCGGTACCAGTCGGGGTATTGCGCGTGGGCGGTGGAGTCCGTGGCGATGCGGTCCAGCACCAAGTCCATGTATACCGGCAGGCCATGGCGCGCACCGCTGGCCGCCACACGCCGCAGCAGATCGGGCAGGCCGCCGTCGCTGGCCAGGCGGGGGTCGGGGCGGTCCGGATCGAGTGGCGCCGCCGACCAGGCCGCTCCAGGCGGACGCAGCCACAACGGATCGGTCAGCACAGCGTTGAAGCCCGCTGCGCGTACCTGGCGGCAAAGAGCGTCCCAGGGATCGGCGGCACTTTCGCCGGGACGGCCGATGTCGGTGCCGCGCACGTAATAGATGCGTAGCGACGGCTCTGTCGCAGGCAGTGGCCCGGGCGATATGCCAGAACGGTGGTTGGGACTCTCCATGCGCGCCCCGGTATCAGTAGGCTATGGGTACGGGCATGCCCTCGAGCGGGCCGCGCACATAGGCCGGGATGGGCTCCGGACGGATCGTGGGCGCGGGTATCTGGCCACGGGGCGAAGTACCGGCCAGGCTATCGAACAGATCGATGTAGGGGCGAGCCGCCGTATCCCAGCCGAACTCGCATGTCATGCCGTTCTGGCGCATGGATTGCCAGATGGCCGGCTGCGCGTACAGGCGCAGCGCGCGATCGATTGCCTGGCCCATGTCGTCCGGACTGTCGCCATTGAACAATATGCCGGTCGCGGCCAGCATGGCTTTGTCCCCGTCCTGTTCACCCGGGTCGACGATCGTGTCGGCCATGCCGCCCACCCGCGAACCGATGGGCACCGTGCCGTAGCGCATCGCGTACAGCGGAGTCAGGCCGAATGGTTCGAAGCGGCTGCCATGCAGCAGCATATCGGCACCGGCATGCAAGCGGTGGGCGATGCCTTCGTCATAGCCTATGCGCACCGTACAGCGGCCCGGGTAATGCGCGGCGAGCTCGGCCAGCGCCTGCTCATACTGGTGCTCGCCGCAGCCAATGGCGGCCACCTGCAGCGTCGGGTGGCGTTGCAATGCCTCGGGCAGCGCACGGATGGCCACATCGGCCATCTTCTGGTGAGTCAGGCGGCTGCCCATGGCCAGCAGGCTGGCATTGCCGTCGACCTGCAGCCCCAAGGCTTTTTGCAGCGCGGATTTCGCGCGCGCTTTCTTCGCCGGATTGCGTGCGCTGTAGTGAATGTGGCCCAGGTACGGATCATGGGCGGGGTTCCACAACGCGTCGTCGATGCCGTTCGGGATGGGCACCAGGTCGGCGACCCGCGCGCGCAGCAGCGGATCCAGTCCGCAGCCGAATTCGGGCGTCAGGATTTCGCGGGCGTAGTTGTGGCTGACAGTGGTGATGCGGTCGGCGTAGCGCAGGCCGGCCTTCAGGGAACTGAGCTGGTCATAAAAGCGGGCCCCGTCGTCGGTGCAATAGCTCTCGGGTATGCCCAGTTCCCGGGCGCAGGCCAAGGGAAAGACCCCCTGGAAGGCCATATTGTGGACAGTCAGCACAGTCTTCACATAGCGCAATCCCGCTGCGCGCACCAGCAGCGGAACCAGGCCCGCATGCCAATCCTGCGCATGCAGGATATCGGGCTGGCGCGTGCCTGGCAGGCCGGCGGCCATGCGCACGGCGGCATGTGCCAGCGCCGCGAAGCGCAATGCGTTGTCGGCGTAGGGCTGGCCCTGTTCGTCCAGGTACAGGCCTTCGCGGTCGTACAGCGCGTCGTTGCGCAGCAAAT
>DASPIV010000736.1:0-2935 GCA_035628955.1 Bordetella sp. | reverse complement strand
CTGCCAACGGTCGCCGTGAATGGCAATCACGTCGAGTTGATCCGCGTAGTAAAGAATCTTGCCTTCCAGCGTATCCGGAAAACGCGGCGCCTGCGGGCTATGCGTGAGGATAATATGGACTACTTCGGCAGGAACACCCCGGTTCAGCGCCACATGCGCGCACCAGAATGCATGGGTATAAGACTTTCCGATGGTCGTGTGGCGTACGCCGTCGGCAGTGGGCTCGTACTCGACCATTTTGCTGGCATCCTGCAGTACTGACGCGGCGATCAGCACGTCGCGGTTTACGCGGATGCCATGGTGCCGTTCGAACGCATCGGCAATGGCCAGCGACAATTCGACCACGCATTGGGTATGCGGCATATTCGGATAATCGATCTTCCCTGATGTGGGAATTTGTTCGATATCCAGAAATGTGGACTGGGACCAGAGATCCGCGAGCACGTCCAGGACCGACTGGCGCAGGCTGGCATCGCGGATATCGTTAATCCATGGGTAGTAATGCAGGAAGTCCACGCTGCCGCGCGCGGATACGCGTTCATGGCTCATTTGGCCGCGCCTCCGCTCAGGTTGGTTTCTTTCGCCACCTGGATCCAGCGGTCGACTTCGGACTCGATGAACGCATCGAACTTGGCCGGTTCTTGATAGTCCACGTCTACGCCCAGAGCCTTGAGCTTGCTTACCAGCCCGGGATCGGCAAGCGAACGTTGCAGTGCGTCGCTAGCTTTGCCGATGACGGCCTCCGGAGTGCCGGCCGGTGCAATCAGCGCATACCACCCCTCGGCCACGAAATTCTGGCCAGAGACTTCCGAGATGGTGGGGACGTTGGGCAGCAAGCCCGTGCGCTGCTTGCCTGCCACCGCCAACGCATGGACCTTGCCCGCTTCGATCGAGGGCGCCGCGATGCCAACCGTATTGAACATGAAGTCGACCTGGCCACCCATCAGGTCGTTCATGGCACCCGAATTACCCTTGTAGGGCACGTTCAGCAAATCCAGGCCAAATTGATGCGCCATTTGCAGGCCGGCGATGTATTGGGACGAACTCTGCAGGCCCGCGAAAGAGTACTTGCCGGGATTGGCCCTGACTTCTTTCAGGAAGTCGGGGAATGTCTCGATGGGTAGTCCGGGGCGCACCAACAGGACAGACTGGTTATTGGCGATCTTGCCGACGGAGCGCAGGTCATTCTTGGTGTCGAACGGCATGCTTGCCATGACCGCCGGGTTGATTACCAGGCTGGGATAGGCGAAATAGTAGGTATAACCATCGGGCGCAGAGCGCGCCACCACCGCCGTCCCGATATTACCGCCGGCCCCTGGGCGGTTTTCCACGATGATGTCCGTACCCAGTTGTTTGCCAAACTGTTCAGCCACAATGCGGGCTACTGTATCGCCACCGCCACCGGGAGGCGCGCCCACGATGATGCGCACCGGCTGATCACCAGGATAATCCTTGGCCATTGCCGCCCCCGGCGGCAATATCGACCACACCAAGGCGGCGGCGCCGAGTAAACCCTTGATTGCTGCTTGCTTCATTTTCTTTATGCTCCTCGCACACGTCATCGGTAATTTTTATCTAGTCCTGGAACGACGCTTCCAGTTGTTCGATATCTCGTAGCCCCATCAGCTCGCATATTTCCTCGAAGCTGACCATCAAATCAGGGCGCTCGACCACACGGGCCTGTTCCAGCACATCGGTCTGGAAGACCTGCATAGCGTTGAGCATCCCGCGCAGCGAGGCCGCACTGAGCAAACGCGGATAGGAAACCTGTGCCACGCCCAGGTCTCGCAGGCGGGCCGGGGTAAGTAGCGGCGTCGTGTTGCGCGAGCGCAGGCCCAGGCCCATGTTCACGGACAGCGGCCTGGGCACACTACGCGCCACGCGCTCAATGTCGGCCTCGCTAGTCAATGCATCGGCGAACAGGCAATCGGCGCCGGCTTCGGCGTACAGATTCAGGCGGCGGATAGCTTCTTCAACGCCCAGAGGGCCGGCCGCGTCGGTGCGCGCCTTGATGACGAAGTCCGGGTTGCGGCGCGCCGCGACGGCGGCGCGGACTTTCTTGACCATGTCGCCGGCCGCAACGACTTCCTTTCCAGCCATGTGGCCGCAGCGCTTCGGAAACACCTGGTCTTCGATCATGATGGCGGCGGCGCCAGCCTTTTCGAAAGCCTGGGTGGTGAAGTACACATTGACTTCATTGCCGTAGCCGGTGTCCGCGTCCGCCTGCAGCAGGAGACTCGTACAGTTCGCCAGTTTGGAGCAGGTGTCGACGTTGTCCGTCAGGCCCATGATGCCGCGATCCGGCAGGCCTAGCCGCGACTCCGAGATGCCAGCTCCGGAAATGGTCGCCGTCTTGAATCCCATCTTTTCCACGACCCGGGCGCTGAAGCCGTCGTAAATGCCTGGCGTCACAAGGATTTCCGGCGCGTTGATTAGTTCTTTCAGTAAACGCAATTGCATTTCTAACCTTTATTCGATTGATCGCGGATGTGTTGCGCGGCGCGCCCGATATGCGAGCGCATGAGCGACTCAGACAGGTCGGCGTTGCCGGTTTTCATGGCCATGATGATCTGGCGATGTTCCTCGTACGCGGCTTGCTTGCGTTCCGGGATCGCGCCGGAGCTGGTCCGGTACAGCCTCATGAGCAGGTAGGTGTCCTGGTTCAGCGCCTCGATCAAACGGTTGTTCCGGCTGGCGGCGACGATCCGCGCATGAAAGTCGAAGCGATGGAAGCCCGGGTGGGGGTCGTACCGATGGGCGTCCAGCTGCTCTTCCAGTTCCTGCAACTCGGACGGCGAAATACGTTCGGTGGCCAGCCGGCAGGCCATGCCTTCCAGCGCCATTCGGAACTCGAACAGGTCGAGCATCATTTCGGCCGTCAAAGTGATGACTCGAGCTTTCGCGTAGGGCACGCGAGCCAGCAGCCCAATGCCCT
>DASPIV010000735.1:0-4250 GCA_035628955.1 Bordetella sp. | reverse complement strand
CCATTCATGCAGTGGGCGTAGCCAGGGAACTGGGAATCAAGCGAGTCATCGTGCCGCCAGCACCAGGTGTGTTCAGCGCCTTCGGCCTGCTACGCGCCGACATTGAACAGCATGCGGCCCGGACCGTGCTTACCTCCACGGCCGAGCCGGACCTGGATCGGATCAACACTGTCATCGACGGTATGCGCGATGAGCTGACGCGCGTGCTGGTAAAAGAAGGATATGCGTCGGATTCGGTCGGTACGACAACGTTCGCCGACCTGCGCTACCGCGGACAATCCTCCGAAATCACCGTGCCGTTGGACGAGCTTGCGTTGACCGAGAGCGGGCTGAGAAAAGTGGAACAACGGTTCGAAGAAGAATTCGAGAAAACCTATGGTCACCGGTCGCCCCACAAGCAGTTTGAACTGGTAACGATTCGCATGGTGGCTTCGGTATCGCGCCGTGCGGATCATTCGGGACAGTGGGCGGCCGACGCCGGGGGCGATGCCCAGGCGCGGAACCGTACGGTCTATTTCGGATCACGGCATGGGAGTCATACCACCCAAGTCTTGCGACGCCCTGACCTGACCGCCGAGCCTCAATCCGGACCCATGATCGTGCAGGAATACGATACCAGCGTTGTGGTGCCGCCGCACTGCAGCGCTATCCTGGATGCGCACGGCAACATCGTGATCGAGGTCAGCCATGAAGCCATCGGCGATTGAGCCGGGCGCAGGCCTGGCAGCGCTTGCCAGCTTCGCCGCGGGTGCTGGCCAGGGCGCGTTGCCGGCCGACGTCATTCGCCAGGCGCAGGCCTGTGTCCTCTACGGCCTGTCCGTTGGCATTGCTTCGGCACACGCCGATGCACCGCGCGCGGTCGCCGCCGCGGTGGATTGGGAGATCGAAGGCAACAGCGGAGGCGCTACGCGGTTGATCGACGGCCGGCGAATGCCTGCGGTCGCCGCAGCCTTCGCCAACAGTGTGCTATTGCATTCCCGCGTGCAAGAAGATGCCCATCCGGCAGGACACCTGGGTGTCGTCGTAGTGCCGGCTGCCCTGGCTGTAGCCGAACGGCTGGATGCGTCGGGTACCGACTTGCTGCGCAGCGTCGTGTCAGGGTATGAAACGGCATTGCGCATCGGCCGCGACCATGCAGCCGACGCCAGCGCCCGGGGATTCCGTACCACCTCGATCTATGGTTGCTTCGGCGCTGCGGCCGCGGCCGCTCGCCTGATGCGCCTGTCGGCTCATCGAACCCAAGATGCCCTGGCGCTGGCTGCCAGCACCGCCTGTGGACTGCGCGAGTTCGTCAGTGCCGGCAGCGAAGAATATCCGCTTCATGCGGGCTATGCGGCGCGCAACGGTATCAGCGCAGCCGCCTGCGCCCGCGCCGGAATCGCGGCAGCTGCCACCAGCCTGGAAGGCCCAGCGGGTTTCTTCCGCAGCTATGGCCGGCCAGATGAAGGCTACGGACGGCGCCTGACCGACGGCTTGGGCGACGAGTTCGAGTTCCGGCGAGTCACGTACAAGCCGTACCCCACCTGTCAGTTCCACCGCAGCGTGGTCATGGGCGTTCTGGCGCTGCGCCGGCAAATGTCGCATGAAAAGTTGCGGCGCATGTCCATCCACATGCACCCATTCGAAGCCGATTTCGTCGGGGTGCGCCATGCGGGGCCGTTCCGCCAGTTTTCGCAGGCCTTCATGAGCGCGCCATTTTGCGCTGCGCTGGCCTGGGTGCACGGGAAGGTAGGCTACGAGGGCATGCACCGCTACGGCGACCAGCAAGTGCTGGACATCATTCCCTGTATTGATGTCGTGTCGGATCCGGCTATCGCCCGCTATCAGCCCAGGGTCGTCGTCACGGATAGCACCGGCTCGACGCGGGAGTGGGCGGAAAGATCGGATACCGATGCATACCTGCTGACTTGGGACGCCGCGGTGGAAATGGCCAGCTCGCTGTGCGACGAATCCAGCGTGCCGCCCCACCAGGCGCAGGCATTGATCGATGCTTGCGACGCACTGGCCGATGCGCCATCCATTGCGGTGCTGATGGCAGCGGCCGCGTCGGCTGCGGCCGGGCACACCAGGGTTCGCCGCGAATAATCCAACTTTCATACCAGGGCTCGACATGACAGGGCCTGCCATACCAAGGAGACAAAGATGCGCAAAAATACGCCACGTTTCACCAAGGGTTGGTCCAGAGTATCGGCCGGCCCGCGCCTGGGGCAAGGCTTGCTTGCTGTCGTGTCGGCGGTGCTGGCATGGGGCGCCTCTATGCCCGTTCAAGCGCAGGACAAGTATCCTACCCGTGCCATCACCATTATCGTTCCCACTTCTCCTGGTGGCAGTACCGATACGGTGATCCGGCAGTTGGCCGAGATTACCAGCGGCATCTTGAAGCAGCCCTTCGTCATCCTGAACCGCCCGGGTGCCGGCGGCATGATCGGGACGTCGGCGATCGTGCGTGCCGAGCCGGACGGATACACGCTGGGCGGTATATGGAACGCTCCGTTGACCATGACGCCGCACACACTGAAGGCGCAGTACTCGCCGGATGATTACGTCGCGGTATCCCTGTCGGACTCCGCGCCCATCGTCCTGTGTACCAAGGCGAATTTTCCGGCCAATACCGGCATAGAGTTTGTCGAATATGCGAAGGAGAACCCAGACAAGCTGACCTACGGCACCGACGGCGTTGGAGCGACCATCCAATTGGCTTCGGAGCGCATCTTCACGAAACTGGGTATCAAGCTGCGCTCGGTCCCCTTTGCCGGCGCGGGCCAGACGCTGCAAAGCTTCCTGAGCAACCAGATCGATGTCTACGGCGGCTCGATCGCGCCCATCATGCCCTACGTGAAAGACAAGACCGTGAAATGCCTGATCCTGAGCTCAGTGAACCGGGTGGAAGCCTTGCCTCATGCATCCAGCCTGACCGACCTTGGCATTCCCGAAGTACAGACCTTGCTGTGGCACGGCATCATCGCGCCCAAGGGGGTATCCGCCGATCGCCTGAAGATCCTGGAAGACGCCTTCCGCAAGGCAGCGCAAACCCGGGAGTTCAGAACCTTTCTGGCTAGCCAGAGCATCAACGTCGAGGGCACTTCGGCAAAGGATATGCGCAAAACCATGGATGACGAATACGCGGCAATGGAGCACGTTGCGAAAGCACTTGGACTGATCAAGTAAGTCTTTCTCCATGAAGGAAAGGATGATGAAACGGACGACTCAATTACGCCGCATACTCGCGGACGGTGGACCGGGCGCCGTCCCCGGAGCGACCGACTGCTTTACGGCCCGGCTGATCGAACAGGCAGGTTTTCCGGTGGTATACGTGACGGGTGGCGGCACGGCCAATACATATCTGGGGTCTCCGGATATAGGATTGGTCAGCCTGAACGAACTGGCCGGCCAAGTCGAGCGCATTGCCGACGCAGTATCGGTTCCGGTGATAGCCGACTGCGACACTGGATTCGGCGGCGTGGCCAACGTCAAGCGCACCATCCGTGCCTACGAGCGCGCCGGCGCGGCGGGCCTGCATATCGAAGACCAGGTCTTTCCCAAGCGCTGCGGGCATTTCGATGGCAAGGCCGTGGTCTCCGCTAAAGACATGTGTTATCGGCTGCAAGCCGCGCTCGACGCGCGCACCGATCCTGACTTCCTGATCATTGCCCGCACTGACTCCCGGGCTGCGGAAGGCTTTGACGCCGCTCTTGACCGAGCGTATCTGTATCGGGAAATGGGCGCGGACGCCATCTTCTTCGAACAGCCGCAAAGCGTCGAGGAACTGCGCCGGGTTGGGCAGGCGTTTGCTGGAGAGGTGTTGGTAGCGAACATGGTCGAGCGCAGTAAGACGCCCCTTCTGCCGGCGGCCGATCTGGCAGAAATGGGTTTCCGCATCATTCTCTATGCAAATGCTGCGCTGTACCTGGGCGCGTATGCCATCCGGGAGGGGTTGTCAGTCTTGCGTGCGACTGGCACGACGCAAAGCCTGCTGGATCGAATGATGAGCTTCAGTGAGCGCCAGGAACTGATCGGCCTGGAGCAGGCCGATGCCTATGAGCGCGACCTGGTCTCGCGGGTCGATCAACGGATCCCCTCTTCAAACTGACGTACACGCATCCGGCAGGCGTGCACACCACACTCAAGGAGACAACATGGCCATCAATCGAGCACGCCTTCGTCAGCTGATCGAGGCGCCTGAACTTCTGGCGTTGCCGGGGGTATTCGACGGATTCTCCACGCGGCTGGTGGAGCATTCGGGCTTCGAG
>DASPIV010000734.1:0-6099 GCA_035628955.1 Bordetella sp. | reverse complement strand
GTCGATGCGCATGAACTGAAGGCGTGGATACATGATGAGGCGGAGCTGGCGCTGCTGGACGTGCGCGAGCATGGCCAGTTCGGCGAAAACCACTTGTTTTTTGCAGTGCCGCTGCCGTACAGCGAACTGGAACTGCATATTGCGCGGCTGGTGCCGCGCGCAGGCACACGCACGGTAATTTACGGGGACGCCGAGACCGGGCCCGCCGTGCAGGCGGCCGCACGCGCGCTGGCGCGCCTGGGATATCGCCAGGTGCATGTGTTGCGAGGCGGCATCCAGGCGTGGCGCGATGCCGGCTACGCCACGTTTGCGGGCGTCAACCTGCCCAGCAAGACATTCGGTGAAATTGCCGAGCACATCTACCACACGCCCAGTGTGTCGGCCAGCAAGTTGCATGACATGCTCAATGATGCCGCCGAGAACATCATTGTGCTGGATGGCCGCCCCGTGGCCGAGTATCGCAAGATGAATATCCCCGGCGCGATCTGCTGCCCGAATGGCGAACTGGCGTTGCGCATAGGCGAACTGGCGCCAGACCCGCGCACCAAGGTGGTCATCAATTGCGCGGGCCGCACGCGCAGCATTATCGGGGCGCAGACGCTGATCAACCTGGGGATTCCCAACGAAGTCTATGCACTGGAGAATGGCACTCAGGGATGGTACCTGGCCGACCTGCCGCTGGAACATCAGTCCAGCCGCGTGTATCCGGAACAGGTGTCGCCGCAGGATCTGGACGGCCTGCGCCAGCGCTCCCGCCGGCTGTGCGAGAAGTTCGCGGTGCCCAGCGTGGACGCCGCGCAGGTGCGCACCTGGCTCGACGATGGCGCGCAGAATGTCTTCCTGTGCGATGTGCGTACCGAAGAAGAACACCGGCAAGGCAGCTTGCCCGCCCTGGTGCAGCATACGCCGGGCGGCCAGCTCATCCAGGCCACCGACCAGTACATAGGCGTGCGCAAGGCCCGCGTGGTGCTGTGCGATACGGACGGCATACGCGCGCCGGTGGTGGCAAGCTGGCTCAAGCAATTGGGCTGGAACGTCAGCCTGCTGCAGAATCCGCAACAGTTGGGCGACTTGCCGGCCCCGGCTATCGATGCGCCGGCCCTGTCGCATACGCGCGAGCTTGCCGGCAGCCAACTGGCCGCCTTCGTCGCGGCCCACCCGGACGGCTTGATTCTGGATGCCCGGCCCAGCGTGCAGTTTCGCAAGGGCAGCCTTCATGGCGCCCGGTGGACGATACGCCCGACGCTGCTCCGGCAGCTCGAGGGCCGGCAGGCAGGGCCCGTGCTGCTGCTGGGCGACAGCCGGGCGAAGCTGGAATTGCTGGCCAGCGACCTGGAGCAGGCCGGCCATCGCGATATCCATCTATGTGTCGTCGATGAGGCCGCCCTGAATGCGTCCACGCTGCCCATGGCCGCCCATCCCGAATTGCCGGATGAGGCATGCATCGACTACCTGTTTTTTGTACACGACCGCCACGATGGCAACAAGGCGGCAGCCCGCAAGTATCTGGAATGGGAAACCAATCTGGTGTCCCAGATCGATGAACAGGAACGCAAGACGTTCTCAGTGGGCAGCTAGCCCAATCACAGGAGAAGAACCATGCATCACCCGTTAAGAACCGCAGTTGCGCTGGGTACGATCATCCTGTCGGCGAGCTGGGCCAGTCCGGCCCTGGCGGATCAGTGGGACGACATCAAGGCCCGGGGCACGATAGTGTGCGGCACGCAGAATGCCAGTTCGCCGTACGGCTTCCAGGATCCGGCCAAGCGCGAGTATGTGGGGTATGACGTCGACATGTGCAAGGCCATTGCCAAGCAGCTGGGCCTGAAGCTGCAGCACAAGCCCGTTTCCACCGAGGCCCGCATCCCGGAAGTGAAGATGGGCCGCGTCGACATGATGGCCGGTGCAGTGGCATGGTTGCCCAAGCGTGCCGAACAGGTGGATTTCAGCGAGCAATACTTGCAGGGCTATATCAAGGTGCTGGTGAAGGCGGATTCGGGCATCAAGACGCTGGCCGACCTGAAGGGCAAGAAGGTATGCGCGTCGTCCGGTTCGAGTTCGGCCGCCATTGCCCAGAAGGTACTTAAAGATGCCAACGTGCTGACGTTCCAGAATATCTCGCAATGCTATGTGGGCCTGCAAAGCGGCAAGGTAGAGGCCATGACCGCGGGCGAACTGGTGCTGCGCCGCTTTTTGAACGATTCCCAGAAAGAGGGCAAGCCCACCGCGCTGCTGGAAGAGCCTACCTATATCGAGCACATAGGCATCATCGTCAAGCAGGGCGAGCCGGCGCTGCTGGGCCAGATCAACCAGGCCATCGCGGCGCTGGACAAGTCGGGTGAATTGACCAGCATCTATGAAAAGTGGATGGGATCGGAGTCCATCTACAAGATGAAGCGCGACTTCAAGGTAGAGCCCGTCGCGGCGGCTGCGCAGGCGGACGCGGCGAAGTAATCAGGCAAACGGAGCAAGAGGGCGCGGCGCGCCCTGCCAATTCATGGATTTTTCTTTCTCTATGCTGTCGGACCCCGAGATCATGGGCATGCTCATGACCGGGGTATCGATCACCTTGCGGCTGTTCGCCGGTGCGCTGGCGGGGGGATTCGTGCTTGCGCTGGTGCTGACCGGCGTCAACATGATCCCTACGCGGGTGGTGCGTGCGATTGTGGCCTTGTATGTGGAATACCACCGCAACGTGCCGACCGTGGTGCAGATCCTAGTGTGGTACTTCGGCATGCCGGAGATCCTGCCCGAGTCGATCCGCACCTGGATCAACCAGGGCAACACGGAGTTCTCGTTCGCTCTGATTGCGTTGTCGTTGAATGTCAGCGCGTACTACTACGAGGACATCCGCTCGGGCATCCGGGCGATTTCGGCCACGCAGGTCGAGGCGGCCCGATCGATAGGCCTGGGCGCGGTGCAGGCGTTGCTGTATGTCGTACTGCCGCAAGCCGTGCGCTATGCCGTGCCGCCCATCATCAACCGGTCCATCATCCTGTTCAAGGACACCAGCCTGGCAATGGTGATCGGCGTTACAGACCTCACATACCAGACCAAGCGGATCGAGAATGCCACCTTCCAGACGTTCCAGATCTTCCTGATCGCTACCCTGATCTATCTGTGCATGGCCCTGCTGATCTCGGCATTGGGCGCGTATCTCGCCCGCAGGTATCCCGCCAGTTTCAAGAGTTGAGCATGATCGAGTTCCTGCATACTTACGGCATGATGTTCCTGGTGGGGTCGTGGCCCAATGGCCCCATAGGCGGCTTCGCCGGTACCCTGATACTGGCAGCCCTGGGCCTGGCGGGCGCATTTCCGATCGCGCTGTTGATAGGCGTGGCGCGCACTAGCGGCAAGTGGCCCACCAAATGGGCATCGGCGGCGTGGGTGCATACCTTCCGGTCCATTCCCCTGATTATGATCGTGTTCTGGGCGTACTTCCTGCTGCCCGAACTGATCGGGTTCGAGGTGCCGCCGTTCGCGACCGCCCTGGCCGCGATCATCGTCTATGAGTCCGCTTTCCTGGCCGAAATCGTACGCGCGGGTATCCAGTCGCTACCCGCGGGGCAGGTCGAGGCCGCCAGGGCGGTCGGGCTGGGATACTTCCAGACCTTGTGGTCGGTGCAGTTGCCCCAGGCACTGAGCAATATGATTCCTTCGCTGGTCAACCAGTTCGTATCCACGATCAAGGCGACATCGATCGTGTATATCATCGGCGTGCAAGAGGCGGCATTCTCCGCCCAGCAGATCAACAGTATCGAGTTGACGGGCGCATTGCGTACTTACCTGGTGCTGGCCTTGTTCTATTTCTTGTTGTGCGCATTGCTGTCGAAGCTGGCCAAGCGGCTCGAACTGCACCTGCAGAACAAGCGCCTGGGGCTGGCGGTATAGCCCGGCCGTTACGGAGAGAAAATGATTCAATTCGAAAGCGTGAACAAGTGGTACAAGAAATACCACGCCCTGAACAACATTTGCGGCGAAGTACACACCGGCGAGGTGCTGGTGGTGTGCGGCCCATCGGGGTCGGGCAAGTCGACCATGATCCGCACGATCAACAAGCTGGAAGAAATCCAGAGCGGCACTATCCGGGTGCAAGGCGAGAGTATCTGCGGCGACAAGGTCGACCTCAACCACCTGCGCGCCAAGATCGGGTTTGTGTTCCAGCAGTTCAACCTGTTTCCGCACTTGTCGGTGAAAGACAATATTGCGCTGTCGCCGGTGAAGGTCAGCGGCATGGCGCGCAAGGAAGCCTATGCGCTGGCCGAGGAACTGCTGCACAAAGTAGGGCTGGGCGAAAAGCTCGATGCGATGCCGGCGAACTTGTCCGGCGGCCAGCAGCAACGGGTGGCGATTGCGCGTGCCCTGGCGCAAAAGCCCACGCTGCTGCTGTTCGATGAGCCCACCAGCGCGCTCGACCCGGAAATGGTAGGCGAAGTGCTGGCGGTCATGAAGAGCCTGGCCGCCGAAGGCATGACCATGGTGTGCGTTACCCACGAAATGAATTTCGCCCGCGAAGTCGCCGATCGTGTCTGGTTCATGGACCGGGGGGAAATACTGGAAGATGCTCCGCCCGCCGAGTTCTTCTCGCGCCCGCGCCATGATCGCGCCAGGAAATTCCTGGCGGACATCATTCATTGACCGGCCCGCGGGTAAGGCGTCAGTCCAGCGCGGCGGCCTTGTTTTCTGTTGGATACTCCAAGGCCAGAACCACCAGGTGAACGGCCAGCAGCGCGAAGGCCGCGAGCATTTGGGGAACCCTGGCCTCGGGCGCGAAGATTGTCACGGCCAGGCTCAGCAGGAATGCGCTCAGCGTCCAGAAGCTTAGCTTGGCGACAATCATGATGATCTTTTTCAGGTATCCCGAGACGAACAGGTAGTCCACTACCTCCAGGATGGACGTGGCGGTGATGGCCGCGCCGGTGCTAATGATGGCAACGATTCTTGTGACGACTTTGGATTCCTTGAGAAGAAATGCCCCCAATTTCGCAATGGCTCCGCCGTTTACATAAATACCCAGAACTGCAAGGAACCCGATGATCAAGGTGGCAAGAAACTCCAGCAACCACATCTCTTGCGGTGTGGCATCGCGCGACGCAACCCGCAGTACTTCGTGGCTTGCTCCCGGTTCGTAGTAGCGCAGAACTTGTTGATCTCCTTCGCTGACCCACTTGACATAGCGATCGCCGCGAATCCCGTCCAACCCGCCTTGCCTGGCCTTCTCGAACAGGTCGGTGATTTTCTGCTGGTACGCCGCCTGCATTTGCTGTCGCTGTTCTGCGCTGATATTGGCAGGCAGGGCGCCGTTGTATTCATCCAGAAACGCCTTCAGGTTAGCGTCGCTCAGCGGATCTCCGAACGCCTTCGGGCTTATCGACGACGCCAGTTTCGAGAAGTTCGCCCGCAGCTCGGGCGTTATTTCCGGCGCTTCATAGGTAGTGAATTGGTCTGTATCCGGAGTGGGTGGCACCTGCTGCGCCGATTCCAGCGTGATGGGCTGGATGAACGTGGTGATGGCCGCGTTGCCTTTCAGCGTGACGGCGTTCTGGTACGTCAGGTCCTGGCGCGGGACTTCCTGCGCCGACGGCTCCGGCGCATCGGTCATCGAACCGAAATCGAAGTTCGCGGCCAGGCCTTCGGCATTGAGCGGGTTGGTGTTGATGCTTTCCTGGATCTCTTCGGCGGTCCGGCAGACATTCCACATGCGGGCATAGGCCAGGCGTCCGTTGAACTGTATTTGCGGCGTGCCGTCCGAAGTGAAACGTGCGCCGATCAAGGTATTGTTATGCGGGTCGGGATTCGGCCCGCCCCAGCTGGCGGACCTTTGCAACTGGCCGTCCACATACAGGCTGAGCGTCTGGCCATCGTAAGTGGTGGCCACGTGATACCACTGTTGGGCTTGCGGCGCCGTGGTGGAAAATACCCACCAGACCGACGGGTTGGAACAATAAGAGTTGAAGTACCGCGTCGTTGCGCTGCCCAGGGAATGGTCTGCTTCCGAGCCGGTCCCCAGGCTGTATTGCCCGACGCCCTGATGGTAGCGGGAAATAAAATCCTGCATCGTTATCTGATTGAGGTTGACCAGTGCTTCCAGCGTAAACG
>DASPIV010000733.1:0-4521 GCA_035628955.1 Bordetella sp. | reverse complement strand
ACGCTATTACGCTGCATCAATGGCCTGGAAACCTTCGATCAGGGCGAGATCACCGTGGGTGGGCAACGCGTCGAGACAGCGCAGGCGGCCGCGCTGCGCGAATTGCGCCAGAAGGTCGGCATGATCTTTCAGCAGTTCAATCTTTTCCCATCCATGACGGCGGGCGACAACATCATGCTCGCTCCTCGCCTGGTCCGCCAGCTCAGTCGCGAAGCGTGCCGGATGCTGGCCGAGCGCCTGCTTGCACGGGTCGGCCTGGAAGGCAAGTTCGACGCCGCGCCCCATCAACTGTCCGGGGGGCAGCAGCAACGCGTAGCGATCGCGCGTGCGCTGGCCATGGAACCTGAAGTATTGCTGTGCGATGAAATGACTTCGGCGCTCGATCCGGAACTGGTCGGCGAGGTGCTGCAGGTCATAGAGAAGCTGGCGCGCGACGGTGCAACGCTGATCATCGTCACGCATGAAATGAGCTTCGCCCGCAAGGTCAGCGACCGCGTCGTATTCATGCACCAGGGGCGTGTGCACGAGCAAGGGCCTCCTGAAACGATTTTCTCTGCACCCAGTACGCCTGAGTTGCGCAGTTTCCTGTCCATGGCCCACGAAGAATTGCCTGCCTGAGCTACGTTCGTGGCTGGTCCGGGGCATTCTCCTTAGCGCGGCAGTACCAGCAGCCGCCCCGGCAAGGTGGGGTGCGGCATGACGTCGGCTTCGATGTCGTACACCGCGCGCAGGTTGGCTGGCGTCAGTACCGCATCGGGGGCGCCATCGGCCACTACCGTGCCACCGCTCAGCATCACCAGCCGGTCGCACCAGCGCGCCGCCAGGTTGATGTCGTGCATGATCACCAGCACCCCCAATCCTTGCTCGTGCGCCAGGCCGGCTGTGGTGCGCAGCAGTTCGATCTGGTGTTTCGGGTCCAGGCTGGAAATCGGCTCGTCCAGCAGCAGGTAGCGCGGCACCTGCGGATCGCGCTGTGCCTGGCACTGCGCCAGCACGCGCGCGAATTGCACGCGTTGCTGTTCGCCGCCCGACAATTCGGGGTAGCGCCGCTGCGCCAGATGCGGCACGCCGGCCAGGGCCAGTGCCGCGTCGACCAGTACTTGCACCTCTACCGGGTCCAGCTCTGGAAATGGATAAGCGCCCATGGCCACGACTTCGTGCACGGCCAGGTCGAAGCTCAGCGAGGGCTTTTGCGGCAGCACCGCGCGCTGCCGCGCCTGGCGGCGTAGCGGCAAGCGCGGCAGCGGGGTGCCGTCCAGTTCGATGGCACCCTGGTCGGCATGCAGTTCGCCGGCAAGCGCGGCCAGCAGTGTCGACTTGCCCGCGCCGTTGGCGCCCAGCAGGCCCAGCACCTGGCCGGGCTCTATCGCCATCGATACGCCGGACAGGATAAGTGCGCCGTTGCGCGACAGGGCAAGATCGTTGGTGCGCAGGCTCATCAGAATCGGCGTCCCCGTGCCAGCAGCCACAAGAAGAACGGTCCACCTACCAGGCTGGTGACCAGGCCGATCGGCAGTTCGGCCGGAATGACCACAATGCGCGCCAGCCAGTCGGCCAGGGTCAGCGCCAGCGCGCCGGCCAGCATGGAAGCCGGCAGCAGCCAGCGGTGATTGGCCCCCAGGGTCATGCGCACCAAATGCGGCACCACCAGTCCCACGAAGCCGATGCCGCCGGTAGCCGCCACCAGCGGGCCCACGATCAGGGCGGTGGCCAGCACCAGCTTGTAGCGCACGGTGATCAGGGCGAAACCCAGGTGCTGCGCTTCGCGTTCGCCCAGCAGCAGGGCGTTCATGGCGCGCCACTGGCGCATCAGCCAGGCCGACCACAGCAATGTCCAGGGCCCCAGGAAGGCCAGCAAAGCCCAGCTGGCGCCGGCCAGGCTGCCCATGCTCCAGAAGGTCAGGTCGCGCAGTTGCGCATCCGAGGCCATGTAGGTCAGCAAGCCGATCAGGCTGCCCGCCACGGTATTGATGGCAATGCCGGCCAGCAGCAGCCCCGCCACGCCGGGCACACGCCGGCCCACTGCGTAGGCGGCGGCCGTGGCCAGCAGGCTGCCGGCAAAGGCCGCCGGCGCGGTCACGGCAAAGCCGCCGGTGGTCAGCACGATGGCCGATACCGCGCCCAATGCGCCGCCGGCCGAAATGCCCACCAGGCCCGGCTCGGCCAGGGGGTTGCGAAACAGCGCCTGCATGGCCGCGCCCGCAATGGCCAGCGCCGCGCCGGCTACCATGGCAAACAGCACGCGCGGCAGGCGGATGTCCAGCAGCACATTGCGCCACAGCGTGTCGTCGGGCTGCGACGCACCCGCGGCCAGTACGCGCAGCGCATCGGCCAGCGGGATATGCACCGCGCCACTCAGGGCGGCCAGCAGTGCCACCAGTACCGCGGCCGCGCCCAGCCCCGCCAATACGGCGGGCGGCGCGGCGCGCCTAGCTGGCCGGGCCAGACGGCCGGCCCTGGCGAGCGACACAATCGGTCTCCTTCAAAGTGCGGATGGCCTGCGGCAGCCGTGGCCCGGTGCCCAGCGCCAGCAGGTCGTCCATGACGACGATGCAACCGTTGGCGGCGGCCGGCGTGCTGGCCACGCCCGGCATGGCCCGCAGCTTCTGCATGCCGCCTGCCGCTTCCAGCGACATGCGCGGCACCACGATCACCTGCGGCGCCAGCGCGCTGAGCGCTTCGGCCGACAAGGGCTTGTAGCCTTGCTGGTCGGCCAGCACATTGACCAGGCCCGACAGTTCCAGCACCAGCGATGCGGCGGTGCCGCCACCCGCGCCCAGCGGCGTGCCGGTGCGGTTCATGATCAGCACTGCGCGCGCGTGCGATGCGGGCAGGGCGCGGGCATCGCGCAGCGCGGCGTCGACCGACCCGGCCAGTTGTACGCCGCGTTCGGGTACGCCCAGCGCCTGCGCAATCTGCCGGATGCGCTCATCCAGCGATTGCACCGTAGGCTGGTCGGACACCACGGCCACCGGCACGCCCACTTCTTTCAGGCGGGCGATGGCGGCGGGCGGCCCCGCCTGGTCGGATGCCAGCACCAGGTCGGGCCTCAGGGCCAGTACGCCTTCGACCGGCACGGCGCGGTAATAGCCCACGCGCGGCAGCTTGGTGGCGGCCTCGGGATACAGGCTGGACAGGTCGTCGCCCACCAGGCGGCTGCCCTGGTCCAGCGCATAGACGATCTCGGTCACCGTGCCGCCCAGCGACACCACGCGCGTGGCCGGCGCGCCTTGCGGACCTGGCGCGGCCTGCGCCGGCACCGCCGCGCAGGCGGCCGCCAATACTGCCCCCACCAACCTCGACAGGCTTGCTGCCATGATGCTCCTTGATGGCCGTCAGGCGGCCAGGGGTTGCGTGCACAGGCTGCCCAGCAGGCGCCGCCATTCGGACAGCTCGGGCTTGCCGGGCTTGCGCTCGCCAAAGAACTGCACGATCAGCTCGCCGCTGGCCGCATAGACTTCCAGCGACGTCACCCAGCCATCGCTGGTAGGCTTGCTGACGACCCAGGCCGACTCGATGGACTGAGTGTTCAGGTGCAGGTTGAAACGCGGATCCAGCACATTGAACCATGGGCCCGTGCGCCGCAGATTGGCCACCGGCCCGGTGTGAATCTGGATCATGCCGCGGTTGCCCACGAAGCACATGATCGACAAGCCCGATTCGGCCGCGGCCTGCAGCATGCGTTCGGCCGTGTCGGCCTGGACGCGCTGCGCCAAGTCGATGCCGGCAGCGTCCAGGGCCGCCAGGCGCGACACCTTGAACTTGCGCAGCATGGGAAAGAATTCATGCGTGTCCTGCATGGCCAGCCAGGCCGTGCGCAGGGCCTGCGGGTCGCTGACGGCGCCGGCCTGGTCATCGGCCGGATAGGGCTGGGCCTCGGGCCAGGCGGGTTCGCCCGCGTAGCGATTCACCAGCGCATCGTAGGCCGCCGCATCGCTCGCATCAGTACGGTATACCTTGTGCACTGCCACGCCGGCGCGGTCGAAAAACTGCAGGCTGTGTCGGCCGTCTTGCTCGACGGCCCAGGCGCTGTCCCAGCTACTGAAAAACACGCGCAGGTCGATATCGGGGCCCAGCACTAGGCCCACCGGCCCTTGGGCCTGGATCGACTCATAGCGGCCATGACGCTCGTGCACGCACCATTCGTTGCGCGTCAGGGCCATGACATCGCCCAGCGTACCCAGTTCGCGAAAAATTGCCTGCGGCGATTCGGCGCGGGTCAGGGCGGTGGCGCGCACGCCGTTGCATTGCGCGGCCACCCATTGCGCTTCGGATACGCCCAGCGCCTGCGCCAGGTTGCGCGCGCGCTGGCCGGGCTGGGCCGCTGCCAGTTGGTCGCTGCGGGCACGCAATTCGGCGGCCAGCTCGGTATAGGGGGTGTTGCTCAAGGGGCTTGCTCCTGTGTCCGGATGGGGCGCATGCTTGATAGGCCAGTCTACCGGAGCCTTGCGGCCCTGCGCTACTATGGCCACCACTTTTCCGCAGGACGCCAACCGCCATGGGCCAGTCCCAAGAACTGCA
>DASPIV010000732.1:0-3453 GCA_035628955.1 Bordetella sp. | reverse complement strand
GCCCGGCAGCCCCAGCCCGGTTCGCGCGGCCCGGTCCAGATCAGCCCCCACGTCTGGCATGCCCTGCAGCTCGGGCATTACGCGCGCCAGCGCGCCCGATTGCGCCAACACGTCCAGCATGCGCGACGGCGTGGCGGCCATCAGCCCGCGCGACAATTCTTTCCAGACCCGTTCCGGCACCAGGGCGTCGGCCTCGCCCGCCTCGACCATGCGGCGGCACAGCGCCAGGGTCTCGGGCGCAACGGTGAAATCGCCGAAGCGCGCGGCGAACCGGCCCAGGCGCAGAATGCGTACCGGATCTTCGGCGAAGGCCTCGCCCACGTGCCGCAGCACGCGGGCCCGGATATCGGCCGACCCATCCAGGGGATCCAGCAATTGGCCTTGCGGGGTACGCGCAATGGCATTGACGGTAAGGTCGCGCCGCACCAGGTCCTGTTCCAGCGTGACATCGGCGCCGGTATAGAAAGTGAAACCCTTGTAACCCCGGCCGGACTTGCGTTCGGTGCGGGCCAGCGCGTATTCCTCTTTGGTGCGCGGGTGCAGGAACACCGGGAAATCGCCCCCTACGGGAATGAAGCCGCGGCGCGCCATGTCTTCGGGCGTGGCGCCCACCACTACCCAGTCGCGGTCGCCGGCGGGCAGACCCAGCAGCGCGTCGCGCACCGCGCCGCCCACGATATACACCTGCAGTCCGTCGCAATCGGGGTCGGTGTACGGTTCGGCGGGTACGTTCACGGCAGCTCGGCGGTGCGCACCGAGGGCGGCTCGATCTGGCCCAGCCGCGCCTTGAGCGATTGCGGCTGCCCCGAGAACATGGCGGCGTAGTAGGTGGCGTTGGACATCACGTGCTTGACGTACAAACGGGTTTCCGTGAACGGAATGGTCTCGGCGAATATGGCGCCTTCCACGGGATGCGACAAGGTGGCGCGCCAGGTGCGCGGCCGGCCCGGCCCGGCGTTGTAGCCGGCGCTGGCCAGTACCTGCGAACCGTCCAGGCCGGCAAGCACGATATTCAGGTAGTTGGTGCCCAGGATAGTGTTGGTATCGAAATCGTTGACGCGGGACGGCGAGAAATCGGCCATGCCGATCTTGCGCGCCACCCACTTGGCGGTGGCGGGCATCAATTGCATCAGCCCCGAGGCCCCCACGTGCGAACGCGCGTCCATGACAAAGCGCGATTCCTGGCGGATCAGGCCATACACCCAGGCCGGATCCAGCGAAATGGCATTGGCCTGGGCCGTGACACGGCCTTCGAAAGGCGCAATGTAGCGCTGCGTGAAGTCCACCTCTTGGGCGGTGCGTTCCGACGTGTTGACGACGCGGTCGTAGATATCTTCGGCGCGCGCCAGTTCGGCCGCGGCCAGCAACTGCCGGTCGGACATGCCGCGCAAGGCGAAATTCCATTCGCCCACGGCCTCGGAGCGCCAGCCCAGGCGGAACAGGTGCACGGCACGCTGCAGGCCGGCGTTGGCGCGGGCCTCGCTCATTTCGCGGTCGGTGATGGGTGCCGGGCGCGGCGGCACCGTGATCGACCGGCCCAGCTCTTCGGCCGCCAACTGCCCGTAGAAGTTGTACTGGTCGGCAATGGTGGCGTAGGCGCGGCGCGCTTGCGTATCGTGGCCGCGTGCCGCTTCGCCGCGCGCCTTCCAGTAGACCCATACCGGCTCGGCCTGCTGCGCTTCGGGCATGTGCTCGACAGACTCGATGACCCATCGCCAGTCGATCCTGGGCTGGCGCAGCGCCGAACGCACGCGCCAGGCGCCGTTGTAGTCGGTCAGTTCGACGGTGTTGCCGGCTTCGCGGTACCAGCCGTCGGCGCGGCTGTCGAGATTCAGGGCGGCGATCAGCGCGTACTGGTTGCGCACCCAGGCCAGGTTCGACTTGGGCAAGCTGCGCGCCCATTCGCGGCGCAGGTAAGAGTCGGCAACGTCGAGATCCTGCCGTGCCAGCCGGGCCAACGCCAGGGTGGCCAGCTCTTTTTCATTACGGCCTACCAGCTTGTGGTCTTGCCGGGTCAGCCACTTCATGGGGCTTTTCAGCAAGGCGTCGAAGGCCTTGCGGTCTTGCGGCTCGAAGATGTAGGCGGCGAACTTGCGCGCGTCGCCAGTACGGTCGGTTTCGATGGCGGCACGCAGTTGCGGCTGGATCTCGTCCCAGCCCAGAATGCTGTCGGCCACCAGCTGATCGTACAGGTTCCAGCAATCCCGGCCGGGCGCGAAGATGGCCAGCGCCTGCTTGGCTGTGGCCCGCTGGCCCGTCAGGTGCCGCGCCTCGAGCATGGCGCACTGGGTTTGCGCGTTGGCGTCGGGCAAGTCGCCCAATTCGCGCACGGTCTCGAAATCGCCGCGGCGCGCCGCCGCCAGGATCCAGCTGGCACGCAAACGCTCGGCCAGGTAGGTGCCGGCATTGTCTTGCAGGAAACGCGCCACCTCGGCTTTCGGAACCACATTGCCGGGAGGCGACCATAACTGGTAGCGCAGCAGCCAATACTGCGGATAATTGCCCAGGATGTCGCCCCGCGCTTGTGGCACCAGCATACCCAGCACCGACCACTGCTTGCGTTCGCTGGCCTCGCGCGCGGCCACCACCGCCTGCAAGGCGGGCGTCTGCGGCGTGGGCGGCAGGCCGGCCAGCTTGGCGGGCGGCACCAGGATGGACGGGCGTGCGGCCTGGGCCGGCGCCGAGGCCGCCTGGCGCGGTTGCTGGGCATCGACCGACGTGCAGGCTGCCGTGAACAAAGCCAATACCGGCAACCAGCGACGCCCGCGTGGCTCGGACCGTGCCGATTTCTGATAACGTCTTGATTCAAGCCACTGAGGCATTGCGGATCCGCATGAACATTCCAAATTCCGAACAGAATAACGCAGTCGCGCTACGGACGCGATTACGCCAGGCCCGCGCCGAGCTGCCCGAGGCCCAACGCAGCCGTGGCGGCCTGCTGATGCGCGGCCGCCTGTATACCTGGCTGAACGCTGTGCGCGAACAGGCCGCCAAGCGCGGTACCCCGGCACCGGCCTCGGTGGCGGCCTTCTGGCCGCTGGACCACGAGCCCGATATGCGTCCCTTGCTGGAACAGTGGGTGCAGGCCGGCGTCGCCGTCGCCTTGCCCGCCATCCGCACGGCGGGCGCACCCCTCGAATTCCGTGCCTGGAAGCCGGGCGATACGCTGAGCGCAGGGCCCTACAACGTACAAGAGCCAACGCCCGACCGCCCGGCGCTGCGCCCCGACGTCATTCTGGTGCCCACGCTGGGCTATACCGTCCAGGCCGATCGGCTGGGCTACGGTGGCGGCTACTACGATCGCACGCTGGCCGACCTGCGCCAGGCGGGGCACGAGTTCACGGCCATAGGCGTGGCCTGGAACGAGGGCCTGCTCGATGCCGGCTACCAGCCGGCCGCGCACGACGTGCGGCTCGATGCGGTGCTGACCCCCGATGGCTGGGTGCCTGAACC
>DASPIV010000731.1:0-9423 GCA_035628955.1 Bordetella sp. | reverse complement strand
AAAAAATACGGCAAGTCGGCCGCACAGGTGACGCTGCGCTGGCATTTGCAGAACGGCTTGATCGCGATCCCGAAGTCGATCACGCCGGCGCGTATCCGCGCCAATATCGATGTGCTGGATTTTGAACTGTCGGCCGATGATATGAACGCCATCGACAACCTGCCCCAGGGCGCGCGCCTGGGGCCCGACCCCGAGCGCTTCAGTGGCTGAACCCGCCGGGCCCGGCGGCGGCCGGCCTCAGGCCTTGGCCGGAAACCACCAGTACTTGGCGATGACCACCAGCAGTAGGGCAAGGGACAGCCACGATGCCCAGTGCCAGAGCCCGGTGCCCAGCAAGGCGGCCAGCAGGCCGAATAGGCTGAGCACGCCCAGCACGATGGGCGCGCCCCAGATGAACAGAAAGCGGTTGCGCGGGGTCATGCGGGGCTCCGTTGCGGGGTGGCGGCTTGCTGGTGGCGGCGCACCAGTTCGGCGATGCGGGCATCAGTGGCCTTGCGGCGCGCAATCCACAGGTACAGGCCGCTGCCCAGCACCACGATCGTGATCAGGTCCAGCAGGGTCCAGAGGATTTTCAGCGGCATGCCGCCATAGTCGCCGAAGTGCAGCGGGCGCGATACTTCCAGCGCCGTCAGGTACCAGGGCATGCGGGCTACCGCGCTGAGTTCGCCGGTGACGCCGTCGACCAGCACCGGGCTGTTCAGCTTGGATGTCAGGGGCGTGTTGCCCCGCAGCCAGACGATGTAGTGGTGCGGGCTGCCGAACGCATTGCCGGGGAAGGAAATGAACGAGACTTCGCGGCCGGGCAACGCCTTCATGGCCGTGTCGGCGGCGTTCTGTACCGAGGCCAGGGTAGTGGGCACGGGGCGGCCCTGGTAGGGCGCCACGATGCGCGGCAGTTCGGTGGATTGCCACAGCCGGAACAGCGGCGTGGACAATTCATTGATGACGCCGGTCAGTCCCACCACGAAGGCCCAGACCAGCGTGACGATGCCCAGCAGGTTGTGCAGGTCGAGCCATTTCAGGCGGGTCGAGCGCGATGCGCGCACGGTACCGAATTCCAGCTTCTTCATGAAAGGGCCGTACAGCACGACGCCGGACACAATGGCCACCACGAACAACAGGCCCATGAAGCCCAGGAACAGCTCGCCCGGCAGGCCGGCGAACAGGTCCACGTGCAGCGCCAGCATGATGCCCATGAACGAGAAGCGATCTTCGGCATACGGCGGGCCGTCGTGCAGCACTTCCGAGGTGCGCATGTCGACGCGCACGGCATGGCCCAATTCGACTGCCTTGCCCAATTCGGGCACCAGGCCGACATAGGCCTGGGGCTCGTGGTCGTCGATGAAGACGTAGTCTACGTATTCGTCGGGATACAGTGCCTTGCCCTGCGCGACGATCTGGTCCAGGCTGGCGTTGGGCGTACCCTCGGGCAGTTCGGCTATCGGCTTGCCTTCGTCGAGCAGATGCTCGATTTCGTGGTGGAAGATCAGCGGCAGCCCGGTCAGGCAAATGACCAGCAAGAACAGGGTGCAGACCAGGCTGGTCCATTTATGGACCAGGTACCAGGTCTTGACGGTGGTTGCGGCGGTCATGGGGCGTTTACGGCGTAATTGACTGAAACCTGAACGATATCATGAACAATATCTATTCTCATCGTAATGATGGCCCCGCGCGCGAATTTAAATTTAAAGTGGGCGCGACTCCACCGAGCCCGGTGCCGTGATCGGCCGGGCGCTGGCCGGCCCGGGCGCCGCGGGGATGGGAATGGTCAGGATAGGCGCGGGCCCTGCGGCGGATCCGGGCCCGGAATTGCCGGCGGGCGCGGGCGATGCCGCCGGTACGGCCGGTGGAGGGCCGGCCTGGCCGACCTGCGGCACGGCGATGGGCGGCATGGGCAGCCCGCCCTGCGGGGCGACCCCTTGCGGACGCACCTGGGTGGGAGCGCCATCGCTGGGACGCATATTGTTCAGGAAATCAGTCAGCGCGTCGCCGGTGCTGAGATCCAGCGAGGCGACGGCCTGCCCGGGGGGAAATTCCGAGAAATAGTATTCGTCGTTGTGCACCAGCAGGCCGCCGGGCATGGCGCGCTGCGGCTGTTCGGGTACGTCTTTCAGTACCGGCTGCATGTAGTCGAGCCAGGTCGATAGCGCCAGGCCGCTGCCGAATGCGTTCGACCCCAGCGAGCGTGGCTGGTCGAAACCCATCCAGACAGCGGTGGCCAGGGTGGATGTGTAGCCGGCGAACCACACGTCGACCGCATCGTTGGTGGTGCCGGTCTTGCCGGCCACGTCGCCGCGCTTGAGCGTGCGCTTGGCGCGCGCGCCGGTGCCGATGGAGGCCACGTCGCGCAGCATGTCGTCCATGACCCAGGCGGTGCGCGGGTCGATGGCCCGGACCGCGGCGTCGCCCGCCACGGCGGGCTGCGCTTGCATCAGCACCTTGCCGGAACGGTCGGTGACACGGTCGATCAGGTACGGCGGCACGCGATAGCCGCCGTTGGCGAACACGGCATACGCGTTGGCGACTTGCAGCGGCGTGGCGCCGCCCGCGCCCAGGGCCAGCGGCAGGACGGCGGGCCAGCGCTCTTTCTGGAAGCCGAAGCGGGTCAGGTAGTCTTGCGCGTATTGCGGCGTGATGGCCTGCAGTATGCGGATCGACACCATGTTCTTGGAGCGGTACAGGCCCTGGCGCAGTGTCTGCATGGGCTCGTACTCGTTGCCGTCGTTTTTCGGGGTCCAGGGGCGCGAGCCGGTTTGCTCGACGGTCAGTTCGAAGGGCAGGTCGGACACCTGGGTGGCCGGCGTCATGCCGCGTTCGAGCGCGGCGGCATACACGAAGGGCTTGATGGTGGAACCCGGCTGGCGCCAGGCTTGCGTGGCCCGGTTGAACGAGCCGCGATAGAAATCGAAGCCGCCGATCAGGGCGCGCACGGCGCCGTCTTGCGGTGCCAGCGATACCAGCGCCGCCTGCAGCGTGGGCATGTTGACGATTTCCCAGGTATCGCCGTTTTTGTGCAGGTACACCACCGAGCCGCGCCGGATGCGCAGTTCGTCGTCGGCCTTCGGCCCCAGGGCCCGTGCCACGATGGCCAGTGCTTTCTTGTCCGACACGGTGATGATCTGGTTGGCGCTGCGCGCCACCCGCACTTCGGTGGGGCTGGCCGCGAGCACCACGCCCGCCAGCAGGTCGCCGCTGTCGGGCGATTCATCTTGTACGCCGTCGAGGATTTCCTCGAATGCCTGCGGATCCTGTTCGATGCCGTCGGGCAGGTCGAGCTGGTCTTCGGGGCCGGGGTAGGGGGCGCGGCGCGTGTAGTCCAGTACACCGGCGCGCACGGCTTCGTAGGCGGCCTGCTGTGACTTGGAATCGATCGTGGTGTAGACATCAATGCCGCGCGTGTAGGTTTCATCCTGGAACATGCCGTACATGATCTGCCGCACCAGTTCGGCCGGATACTCGCCGTGCACCGCAAAGCCGTTGGACTGCGCGCCTTCTGTGCCCCGGATCAGCAGGGGTTGGTCCAGCGCGGCCTGGGTCTGTTCGGGCGTCAGATAGCCCAGCGCCTGCATGCGGCCCAGCACATAATGCTGGCGGACCTTGGCGCGGTCGAGGTTGGTGATGGGATTGGAACGCGATGGCGCCTTGGGTATGCCCGCCAGCAGCGCGGCCTCGGCCGCCGTGACCTCGGCCAGCGGCTTGCCGAAATAGGTGCGCGAGGCGGCCGCGAAGCCATAGGCGCGGTGCCCCAGGTAGATCTGGTTCATGTAGAGCTCGAGGATCTGGTCCTTGGTGAGCTCGGATTCGATCTTGAAGGTCAGCAGCAGTTCGTAGAACTTGCGCGAATAAGTCTTTTCGGACGACAGGTAGAAATTGCGCGCCACCTGCATGGTGATGGTGCTGGCGCCCTGCGACTTCGACATGCTCACGACGTTGGTCAGGCCGGCGCGCAGCATGCCCATCCAGTCGATGCCGCCGTGTTCGTAGAACCCGTCGTCTTCGGCGGCCAGGATGGCCTGCTTCATGACCAGCGGAATTTCCTGAAAGCGCAGGACGTTGCGGTGTTCTTCACCGAATTCGCCGATCAGGACATGGTCGGCCGTGTAGATGCGCAGCGGCACGCTGGGCCGGTAGTCGGTCATGGCGTGCAGCGCGGGCAGGCTGGGCCAGGCCAGCGCCACGGCCAGGCCCAGGAACAGTACGCCACACACGCCCAGGCCGGCCAGGGCGACCGCCGCCTTGACCAGGATACGTTTGTGCAGGAACTGCTTGGTGCCCCGGCGAGGGGCGGGGGTGGAGTGCTCAGGGGTATTCATTGCTGCCGATTCTAGGTCAGAACCGGATAGACCCGCCCGCGGGCGATTAGTTTTCGTAACTAAACATGCCAGCGGGGCGGGTCGCCGTCCTGCCCGGGTTCATGTCCCGTTTTTTATGGTTTCAGGTGTTCTACGAAAAAGGCTTCCATGGCCTCGTAGAACTCGAATTTGTTCTCGTCATTGTGGAAACCATGGCCTTCGTTGTCTTTGACCAGGTATTCGACCTCGACCCCGCGTTCGCGCAAGGCTTGCACGACCTGGTCGCTTTCAGCCTTGTTGACACGCGGGTCCTGGGCGCCCTGGGCGATCAGCAGGGGCGTGCGGATGCGGTCTACGTGCAGGGCGGGGGAAGTGGCCGCCAGGCGTTCATGGTCGTGCTCGGGATGGCCCACCATGTCGTACATCTTGGCCAGCAGCGGTTTCCAGTACGGCGGGATGGTGTTCATGAAGGTGAACAGGTTCGACACACCGACATAATCGACCGCGGCTGCGTAAAGGTCGGGAGTGAAGGCGATGCCGGCCAGCGTGGCGTAGCCGCCGTAGCTGCCGCCATAGATGCCGACGCGGGCCGGGTCGGCGATGCCCTGGTCGATCAGCCAGCGCACGCCATCGGTGATGTCGTCTTGCATGGCCAGGCCCCATTGGCCGAAGCTGGCTTCCCAGAAGCGGCGTCCGTAGCCGGTAGAGCCGCGGAAGTTCATTTGCAGCACGCAGAAGCCGCGGTTGGCCAGGAACTGTATTTCGGGGTTGTAGCCCCAGCCGTCGCGCGCCCACGGGCCGCCATGAGGGTTGACGATGCAGGGCAGGCCGAGCGGTTCGCGGCCCGCCGGCAGCGTCAGGTAGCCGTGGATTTCCAGGCCGTCGCGGCTGGTATAGCGCACCGGCCGCACCGGCGACATGTCGGCCTCGGGGATGGACGGGTTGATGTCGGCCAGCTTGTGCAGTGCGTTCGTGCCGGATTGGAACAGGTAGCGCGCGCCCGGGGTGCGGTCGTTGTAGACGGCCACGATGTAGGTGTCTTCTGCGCGGTTCCAGCCCTGGATGGCCAGGTCGTAGCCCGGCAGCAGGGTTTCCAGTTGCCGGTACAGCGATTCGGTCTCGGCATCGAAATAGTGGCGGCGCGGCTTGTCGGTCTGGTAGGCGGCCAGGGTCAGTACGCGGCGCTTGCGTGAATAGCCGGCGGAATCGAGGTCGACTTCGTCGGTGGCGTACACCAGTTCTTCGTGGTCGGGCCGGGCCGGGTCGATGATGACCAGCGCCAGCTTGTCGCGCCCGCGGTTGCTCAGGGCGTAGAACTTGCGGTCGTCGAAGGTGAAGAAGGCCGGACTGACGGTGGTGCGGTAATCGGTGGTGATCAAGGGACGAAACGGCGTGGCCTCGTCGTCGCGGTACAGCAGGGTCGTTTCGAGCCCGTCGCTGGTGAGGGCGGCGCGCACCTTGCCCGCGTGGTCGGTTTGCCAGCCCACCACATTGCCCGGATTCTGCGCAACCAGCACGGCCGCGCCGGTGCGCACGTTGACGCGGTATACGTCGAATACCTGCGGATCGCGCTGATTGTGGCTGACCAGGACGTGATCGGGGTCGTCGGGCAGGTCGTCTTCGATGCCCGCCCGTACGCCAGGGTAGGGCGTCAGGTCGTGCGCGGTGCCGGTGCGGGCGTTGACGGCCAGCACATGGAAGTTCTCGTCGCCGCCGAAATCCTTCTGGTAGAGCACGATGTCATCGCCTTTCCAGAAGAAATTGCTGATGTCGCGCGCGGTTTCGCCGGTCAGGCGGCGCGGCTCGCCCGCGGGGCGGCCGTCTTGCAGCGCCTGTACGTAGATGTTCATGCGGGCGGGCTGTTCGTCCAGCGCCACTGGCTGCATGAATCCCAGCGTCTTGCCGTCGTCGGCCAAGCGGAAGAACCCGCGGTCGGGGTTGCGGAAGAAGTCTTTCAGCGGATAGCGGGGCGGCGGGGCGGCCGGGGACGAAGCGTGGGGCAAGGCGGTCTCCTGGGCCGGGCGGGCCCGGCGATATCTATTGATCATGCCACAGGCCGGGCGGCTGCGTCGAACCGGGCGGGGCACCCCCAACTGGCGGGCAGGTGGCCGATTGCGAGATAATCGCTGCCACGTCACGGGAGTCAACATGATCAGAGTTGCAGTGGCGGCGGCAGTGGCCGCCGCGGGCCTGGCAGCATGCTCGACCGGAATATCCGGCGGCGGCTCGCCATCCGACAGTTTCACGGTGCAGTCCGATTACCGCGCCGCCTATCGCGCCGCCACGGCACAGGCCGACCGCTGCCTGCGTGGCACGGGCGCCTACACGGTGCACGGCGAGGTCGATGACGCGGCGCGCGGCGCCCTGGTACGCGTAGTGGCGCCGTTCACGGGCGACGACGTGGCGCGCGTGCGCATTGCCGCGCTGGACGAACGCCAATCGAAGGTGGATGTGGTCATGTGGGGGCGGGGCATCTGGAATACCGATGCCTTGCGCGCCATGCGCGAGGCCATTACCTATGGCGTGCCGTCGTGCGTGGCCTACATGCCGGGTGATCCGCGGCCCAAGGAAGAGGCCTGGACGCTGCCCGACCCGCGCTAGCGGGCGGCGCATTGCTGGCGTGGCGGGCGCCCCGTTATGCGGCGGGTTGCCCAAATCGGAATTGTCTTACGCTGCGGGCGCTGGGGCGGTGTTAGTCGCCACCCGGACGGCGCTTGATGACCTTGAATGTGGCGCTGGCCTTCGCCACGAGCTGGCCGTCGGGGCCGCGTATTTCGCCTTCGCAGAAAGCGATCGATGTGCCGCGCCGCAGGCAGCGCGACTCGATGACTAGGTCGCCGGTGCCGGGCGCCATGAAGCTGGTCGTCATGTCGATGGTGGCCATGCCCAGGGTGGGATCGGTGCCGCGGGCGGCCGCGCTCAGGGTGAAGTCGAGCACGCTCATCAGGGTGCCGCCATGGATGTCGCCGCGGCTGTTGGTCAGGTCTACGCGCCAGGGCAGCAGGGTGCGGGCATGGTCGGGCCCGATGCTGTCGGGAATCAGCCCCAGCAGGCTCATCAGCGGAATGGTCAGGCCAAAGTAATCAGGAGTAGCGGGCGAATTCATGAGGTCGGCGGATTGGAATAAACGCGTGACAGCGCGCCATAATATTCTTTTTTCCGCCATATCGCCGTTTGTATCGCCCCCGTGCCTGCCATGCCATCACCGACGCGCAAGATAGTACATATCGACATGGATGCGTTCTACGCGTCGGTCGAGCAGCGCGACAACGCGGCGTTGCGCGGGCTGCCCGTGGTGGTGGCCTGGGAAGGGCCGCGTTCGGTCGTGTGCGCGGCCTCGTACGAGGCGCGCCGCTACGGGGTGCATTCGGCCATGTCGGTGGCGCGCGCGCAGCGCCTGTGCCCGGACGCGATCTACGTGCCGCCCGATTTCAACCGCTATCGCGATGTGTCGCGCCAGGTGCGCCAGATATTCTCGCGCCATACGGACCTGGTCGAGCCCTTGTCGCTGGACGAGGCTTACCTGGACGTCACGGCCAACAAGACCGGCCTGGCCTCGGCCACCGAGGTCGCACGGGCCATTCGCCGCGAGATCCTGCAGGAAACCTGCCTGACCGCGTCGGCAGGGGTGGCGCCCAACAAGTTCCTGGCCAAGATCGCTTCCGACTGGAACAAGCCCGACGGGCTGTTCGTGATCAAGCCCGCGCAGGTGCTGGCGTTCTTGCAGCCGCTGCCGGTGCGCAAGGTGCCGGGGGTGGGCAAGGTCATGCAAGGCCGGCTCGAGGCGCTGGGCGTGCAGACCGTGGGCGACCTGTCGCGCTTTGCGGCGGCCGAGCTGGAGCACCATTTCGGCCGCTATGGCGTACGGCTGCATGAACTATCCAGGGGCATCGATGTGCGCGACGTACAGCCCGATGCGCCCTTGCAGCAGATCTCGGCCGAAACCACTTTTGCCATCGACCAGCCGCTGCATGCGCTGGACGAAACGCTGGGACGGCTGGCCGCCAAGGTGTGGGACCAAGCCGTCAAGAAGGGCGCGGTGGGCCGTTCGGTGGTGCTGAAGCTGAAGACCGACCGTTTCCGCATCCTGACGCGTACGCTGACGCTGACGCGCCCTCCCGCCACGGCCGAGGCGCTGGCCGAGGTGGCGCGGCAGCTGTGCGCGCGTGTCGACCTGCCGGCCAGCACGCGCTATCGGCTGGCCGGGGTGGGGATGAGCAATTTCGACGATCCCGCCGCGCTGGCGCGCCAGGCCGACCTGGACCTGTTCGGCCATGCGGCGACGCCGGCACCGGAGGCTACACCAGGCGCTGCTTGACCTGCTGAGAGACGGCGGCCATGTCGGCGCGACCGGCCAGGGCGGACTTCAGGATGGCCATGATCTTGCCCATGGCGGGGCCGCCGCTGACACCTTGCGCGGCCACTTCGGCCAGCGCGGCATTGATGGCGGCCTCGATTTCTTCAGGCGCCGCGGCCTGCGGCAGGAATTCGCGCAGCACGTCGAGTTCGGCGGTTTCCTGGGCGGCGGTTTCCAGGCGGCCGGCCTGCTCGAAGGCGGCGATCGATTCGCGCCGCTGCTTGACCTGTTTTTCGATGATGGCGGTGACTTCCGCGTCGTTCAGTTCGTGGCGTTCGTCGACTTCTTTCTGCTTGACCGCGGCAAACAGGAACCGCAGGGTGGACAGGCGCTGGGAGTTGCGTGCGCGCATGGCCTCTTTGATGGCGTCGGACAAACGGGTCTTGAGCGCAGGGCTGCTCATGGCAAAAACCTTTGTAGTGGATACGGCTGAACCTATGTTTTAACCGGGCGCCGGTGCGCGGCGCAAACGGCGCCGGCACGAGGCCTTTTAAAGATGTATTATAAATACATGTTAAAGGCCTTATTCGCAGACGAAGGAGCAGTACTCATGTTGAGCCAGGAAGTCCGCACGCTGGTCAAGGCCACCGCGCCGGTTCTGAAGACCGATGGCGAGGCGTTGACGCGCCATTTTTATGCCCGCATGTTCCGCTACAACCCGGAACTGAAGCAGGTGTTCAACCAGGGACACCAGGATGGCGGCCAGCAGCAGCAGGCGTTGGCAGCGGCCGTAGCCGCCTATGCCGAGCATATCGACGATCCGTCGGTGCTGGC
>DASPIV010000730.1:0-5615 GCA_035628955.1 Bordetella sp. | reverse complement strand
ATGTAGAAGCCCATCCGGCCCGCCAGGGCGGCTTACGCTTCGGTGGTCTTGCGTGGCCGCCTACCCCGCGACGAGGTCTTGCGGGCGGGCGGCGTGGCTTCGTCGGCCGCCGGGGAAGCCGGCAAGATGGATTCCGCCAGCATTTCGGCGGTGCGTTCCACCGATGCATCAGCCTGGGACGCGGCCGTCTTGGGTGCCGCGGTCTTGCGGGCGGCCGTTTTGCGCGAGGCTCGGCCCGTGCCGCGCGCGGGTGCGACAGCCGGTGCGGCGGGCTCGGGCACCGGCATGCGGTATACGTACGCGCCCGATTTCTCGTCGCGGCCGAACGCCAGCAGGCCGCGGGCCTGTGCCTCTTCGAGCAAGTTGCCGAAGGCGCGGAAACCGTAGTACGACTCGTTGAAATCGGGCTTCCTGCGCTTGATGGCTTCTTTCAGCACCGAGGCCCATATCTTGCCGCCGTCGCCGCGTTCGGATACCAGGTCGTCGAAGGTTTCGACCGCAATCTCGATGCCCTGGGTGCGGCGCGCCTCGAGCTCGGCCTTGCGGCCCGGATCGTCATCGGTGCCGCGCCGGGCCGCGCCGCCCGGGTCGCGCGTCGCACCCGTCTTCGGTTCGGCACGCGCGCGTTCGCGCACCAGGTCGTCGTAGAAAATGAACTCATCGCAATTGGCGATCAGCAGATCGGAAGTCGAGCGCTTGACCCCTACCCCGATCACTTGCTTGGCGTTCTCGCGCAGCTTGGAGACCAGCGGCGAAAAATCGGAATCGCCGCTGATGATCACGAAAGTATCGACGTGCAGCTTGGTATAGCAGAGGTCGAGCGCGTCGACCACCAGGCGGATGTCGGCGGAATTCTTGCCCGACTGGCGCACATGCGGAATCTCGATCAACTCGAAATTGGCCTCGTGCATGGTGGCCTTGAATTCGCGATAGCGTTCCCAGTCGCAATAAGCCTTCTTGACCACGATGCTGCCCTTGAGCAGCAAGCGTTCCAGTACCGGCTTGATGTCGAATCGTTGGTAATTGGCGTCGCGTACGCCCAATGCGACGTTTTCAAAGTCGCAGAAAAGCGCCATGTTGATGCTTTCCTGGGTGGCGGTCATGTAGGTCTCCGTAAGGCAACAGGTTGACGATACACCTGAATACCACGCCGGGCCTTCCAAAGCCGCAAGCCGGCCGGATAAACTCGGCGAACCCCTACCCGCCACACGCCGTTCTTCAACGCGGAGCCCCCATGTCTTATATGCTGCTTATCGTCGAACCCATCGGCCAGCGGGCCCAGCGCACGCCCGAGGCCGGCCACGCCGCCTACGACAGCATGCTGCGCTACGCTGCCGACCTGAAGGCGCGGGGCGTGCTGCAGGATGCCCAGTCGCTCAAGTCCGAAGCCGAGGGCGTGAAGCTGCAGGTGCGCGACGGGCGCCAGCGCCTGCTCGACGGCCCGTACGCCGAGGCCAGGGAAATGATCGGCGGATTTTTCCTGTTGAACTGCGCCACCCGTGAAGAAGCCGTGGCGATCGCTGCCGAATGCCCCGCCGCCCAGTGGTGCACGGTCGAAATCCGTGAACTGGGACCCTGCTTCGCCTGATGCCGCGCGGCGGCCGTTGATAAGGGTTTTCCCTTGAGCGGCCGATTTTCTGTCGATTCCGGCGCTCGTCCTTCGTCGTGCCCATGACCGCCGCCGATCGGCGGGCCACTATCCGACAGGAGACTCCGCCATGCGCTTCATGATCATCGTCAAAGCCACCGCCGACACAGAGGCAGGCCGATTGCCCGACGAAGCCGCATCCGCCGAAATGGCCGCCTACCACCAGGCCCTGGCCCAGGCCGGCGCCCTGCTCGATGCCGCCGGGCTGCAGCCCAGTTCGGCCGGCTGGCGCATCCGCTATGCCGACGGCCAGCGCAGCGTCATCGACGGCCCGTCCGCCGAAACCCGGGAATTGATGGCCGGCTACACCGTCATCCAGGCTCGTACGCGCGAAGAGGCGCTGGAATGGACGCGCCGTTTTCCCATGCCCAAGGGGGCTGGCGTACAGGCCGAAATCGAAGTGCGCCCGCTCTACGAGTTTGCGGATGTTTCCAACTGCCTGACACCCGGCAATACCCAACCCTGACCGCCGGCCCCACCCCCCCGCTACCTGCCACCCTTTATCCGAGAACCATCATGCACAAGCAAATTTTCGTGAACCTGGCTGTTGCCGACCTGCAGAAATCCATCGACTTCTTCAAGCAGCTGGGCCTGGACTTCGACCCTCGCTTTACCGACCAGAACGCGGCCTGCCTGGTCCTGGGCGAAAACCTGTACGCCATGCTGTTGACCCGCGATTACTTCAAGACCTTCGCCACCAAGCCGCTGAGCGATCCGAAACAAAGCACCGAAGTGCTGGTGTGCCTGTCCTGCGAAAGCCGCGCCGAAGTCGACGACCTGGTCAGCCGGGCGCTGGCGGCCGGCGGCTCGGTGCCGCGCTCGCCGCAGGACTATGGCTTCATGTACGGCCACGGGTTCGAGGATCCCGACGGCCATGTCTGGGAACTGATGTACATGGACCCCAACGCCGAGATACTGCAGCAATGAGTTCGCGCGATGCCGTCCACCAGGCTATCGAGGCTGTCTGGCGCATCGAGTCGGCCAAGGTCATCGCCGGCGTCGCGCGCCTGGTGCGCGACGTGGGCCTGGCCGAAGAACTGGCGCAAGACGCGCTGGTCACGGCGCTGGAGCGCTGGCCCGGTGACGGCATCCCCGACAATCCCGGAGCCTGGCTGATGACCGCCGCCAAGAACCGCGCGCTGGACCGGTTGCGGCAAGACTCGCTGCACGCCCGCAAGCATGAACAGCTGGGCTACGAAATGGACGCGTTGCAGGCCCATGTCGAGCCCGACTTCGTCGATGCGCTGGATGCGGCCCGCCAGGACGACATCGGCGACGATCTGCTGCGCCTGGTGTTCACCGCCTGCCATCCGGTGCTGTCCACCGAGGCCCGCGTGGCGCTCACGCTGCGCTTGCTGGGCGGGCTGCGCACCGATGAAATCGCGCGCGCGTTCCTGGTGTCCGAGTCCACCATTGCCCAGCGCATCGTGCGCGCCAAGCGCACCCTGCGCGAAGCGCGCGTGCCCTTCGAGGTGCCGCGCGGTGTAGAAGTCGCGGCGCGCCTGGCTTCCGTGCTCGAGGTGGTGTATTTGATCTTCAATGAAGGCTATGCCGCCACCGCCGGCGACGACTGGATGCGGCCGGCGCTCTGCGACGAAGCCTTGCGGCTGGGCCGGGTCCTGGCGGGCCTGGCCCCCCGCGAAAGCGAAGTGCATGGCCTGGTGGCGCTGATGGAAATCCAGGCCTCGCGCCTGGCCGCCCGCATCGACGCCGAAGGCCGGCCCGTGCTGCTGATGGACCAGGATCGCGCCCGCTGGGATCCGCTCTTGATACGCCGCGGCCTGGCGGCGTTGCAACAGGCCGAGGCGCAGGCCGGCAGCCTGGGCCCCTATGCCCTGCAAGGCGCGCTGGCGGCTTGCCACGCGCGCGCGGCGCGCCCCGAAGACACCGACTGGCAGCAGATCGTGGCACTGTACGATGCCCTGGCGCAGGTGGCCCCATCACCTGTCGTGGATCTGAATCGCGCGGTAGCCGTGGGCATGGCATTCGGCCCGCAGGCCGGGCTGGCGCTGGCCGACGCGCTGGCCGCCGAACCCGCGCTGGCGGGCTATCACTTGCTGCCCAGCGTACGGGCCGACTTCCTGGCACGCCTGGGCCGCCGCGACGAAGCCAGCGCCGAATTCCAGCGCGCCGCCAGCATGGCACGCAATGCGCGAGAGCGGGAATTGCTGCTGGCGCGGGCCCGCGCGCTGAATTCCTGATCCCCCTTGAAACGCCCGGTAACCGGGCGCCCCCCCGCCGCCGACACATGCGCAAACATCGCAAAGCTTGAACCCGGGGGGCCGGGCTTGTCATCATGGAGCATCCCTCGTCAACTCGATCAAGGAGGCTTCATGCCGCGTTCGACCCATGCTTTCTTCGCCGCTGCCGTTCTGGCTGCGAGCCTGTCGCCCGTTGCGGCGCTGGCGCAAACCGCGCCGGCCGCGCAGCCCCCTGCCCAGGCACAGCCGGCCATCCAGCCCTCGGATACGCAGTTGCAGAAATTCGCCGTGGCCTCGCAGAAAGTCGCCATGGTGGCCGATGAATACCGGCCCAAGCTGCAAGCTGCCAAAGACGATGCCGCCCGCGAGCAGGTCTACCGCGAAGCGGACGAAAAAATGGTGCAGATGGTCAACGCCGACGGCCTGACCGTCGACGAATTCAATGGCATCGGCCAGGCGGTGGAACAGGATCCGCAACTGCGCCAGCGCGTCATTGAAATGGCCAAGAAAAACGCACCGGCCGGCAGCGCGCCGCGATAGCGCTTCAGGCTATCCCTACGCCGAAGGCTGGTCCGCTGCCGATGGGCCCAACCGGGCGGAATAGTCTTGCCCCAGCGTGTCGACCATGGTCCAGAACGGTGGCGGCACGCGGCCGGCCAGCTTGTCGGCCAGCAGTTGTAAATGGGCATGCCATCCGCTGGACACGCTACGCAGAGTATTGCTGCGCACCACCCTGCGGTGCGTCAGCACCAGCCGCACGCTGTCGCCTTGCGGCGATAATTCGAAGGTCACTTCGGACGGCTCTTCGTTGCCGCCCCCCCAACTGATGGACAGCAGGCGCGGCGGCTCGCAGCGCAATAGCTGGTGCTGGGTGGTGACTCCGCCTTCATGGCCGCGGAACCGCTCCGGCACTGGCTCGTTGTCGGGCGTCAGCTCATTGTGATCGAAGCGCATCTCGAACGGCGTGCCCGGCTGCGCGGGTAATTCGCCGGCGGCCAGCCATAGGGCGCGCTTGCCCGAATCGGCCAGCCATGACCATACGCGCTCGACCGGGCCGGGCAGTACCCGCACGAATTGCAGCGCGCCCGGCTCGACCAATTCGCCATAGCCGGTACGGTAAGACAAAGCATCGGTGTTCATGATTTCGGTCCTTGGGTAGAGGTAGAAGGCGCCGAGGGCCGCGCAGCGGCATCCGGCTCGGCCTGCAGTAGCGCCTGCAGCGTGTCCAGCCTGCGGGTCCAGAAGGGTTCGTAATAACGCAGCCAGGCCTGGGCTTGCGCCAGGGGGCTGGCCTCGATACGGCAGAAATGCAGCCGCCCTTGCACGCGGCGGCTGACCAGGCCGGCCGATTCCAGCACCTTCACGTGCTTGGACGCGGCCGCAAACGACATATCGAAAGGTGCCGCCAGTTCGCCGATGGGCCGTTCGCCATCGGCCAGCGCGTGCAGCATGGCGCGCCGCGTGGGGTCGGCCAACGCGTGAAAGATGCGGTCCAGAGGGGGAACTTTATATTCAACCATTTGGTTATGTTATGCGCTTTTACGCAAATATTCAACCATATGGTTATATTTTTTGACGACTCGGGACCCCGGCAAAACGGCGGTTTTCGTCCCCTACTCTGTCGATTGCCCAACGCTGCCCCTTTCTAGAATTAGCCCACTCCGCGGCAGACTCCGCGCAAAGGCTCTCTACCCATGAACCCCTCTACGCTTATCGGCATCGTGGTGGCGGTCGTCACGCTGGCGGCCGCCCTGGCGTTTTCCGCC
>DASPIV010000729.1:0-5483 GCA_035628955.1 Bordetella sp. | reverse complement strand
AGGTCGAAGCCATCGAGCAGCACGTACGCCAGAATGGCGAACCCCATCAGCCCCATGAAGACCAGGGGCAGCCAGAATGCCGGATCGCCGGCCGCCAGGCCGCCCGAGTATGCCGCCAAGCTATCCATGATGGTCTCCTTGGGCCAGGCCCGAACCCGTGGCCGGCGCTTGCGGCAAAGTCGCGGCGATGCCCTTGTTTGCCTGGTAGATCAGTGTGCCCACGTACGACAGCAGCAGGAAAGCATAGAGCAGCAGGAAGCCTGTCAGCGACAGCGCGAATGCGGCCGCCGGCTCGTCGGCCACGACTTCGGAGCTTCTGACCAGGCCATAGACGACCCAGGGCTGCCGCCCGATTTCAGCGGTATACCAGCCGGCCACGGTAGCCACCCAGCCCGAAAACGTCATACCCGCCAAGAGCCGCAAGGACCAGCGCGGCAGGGCGTCGGGATTCCATTTGCGCGCGCGCAGCAGCCAGAGCCCGCCCCAGGAGGCAAGCATCATCAATACCCCCACTCCGGCCATGATACGGAAGGCGAAGAATACGGGGGCCACGGGCGGATGGGCGTTGGGGAATTCGTTCAGGCCCAGCACCTCGCCATCCAGGCTATGGGTAATGAGCAGGCTGGCGCCGTAGGGCAGGGTGATGGCCCATTTGTTGCTGCGCGTGGCTTCGTCGGGCCAGCCGATAAGCACCGTGCCGGCGCCGCGCTGGGTTTCCCACAGGCCTTCGATGGCGGCGATCTTGGCCGGCTGGGTCTTGGCGGCCAGGCGGCCGGCCGTATCGCCAACCAGCATCTGCACCGGGATGACGGACGCCGCCAGCACCAGTCCCACCACGAAGGCCTTGCGCTCGCCTGGGCGCAGGGGCCGTTGCAGAGCCTGCCATGCAGAGACGCCCAGCACCACGAAGGCCGCCGTTACCACCGAGGCCAGCACCATGTGTGCAAAGCGCAAGGGTAGCGATTCATTGAAGACGATCTTCATCCAGTCGGTCGGATAGAACTTGCCGTCGATCAGATCGGCGCCGGCCGGCGTCTGCATCCATGAATTGGCGGCCAGTATCCAGAATGCCGACAAGGTCACGCCGAACGCCACCAGGCACATCGCCAGCGTATGAATGCGTTCGGACACCCGGCCGCGCCCGAAAAGCATGATGCCCAGGAAGCCGGCTTCCAGGAAGAAGGCCGTCATGACTTCATATCCCATCAGCGGGCCGACGACGTTGCCCGCTTTTTCCATGAAACCGGGAAAGGTCGTGCCGAACTGGAAGCTCATGGTGAGCCCCGACACCACGCCCAGGGCGAACGACAGCGCAAAAACCCGGATCCAGAACCGGTAGGCGTCCAGCCATGCCGTATCGCCGGTGGCCCGCCATCGCAGCTTGAAGAAGAGCAGTATCCAGGCCAGCGCGATATTGATGGCGGGAAACAGGATATGAAACGTCAGGTTCACCGCGAACTGAATGCGGGCCAGCAGGAGCGGCGATAGTTCCATGGCGTGTTTTTCCCCTTGTTATGGCAATGCCCCGGGTGCGGCGTACGCCGATGCACCCAGGGCAGGGCGGCCGGAATGCGCCGCCATGCGTTGATACGGCTGGCAGGCGCCTTAGCGGCGGCCGCCCCAGCCGCGGCCGCCGCCGCCGAAGCGGCCGCCCCAACCCCGGTCGCCGCCGAAACGGCCCGCCAGATCCTGGTCGCCGCCAAAATGGTTGCCCCAGTTCATATTGCTGCGCTCCTGGGCGAACCGATCGCCGCTCCAGTCGCGCGCCTGGCGCTGCCGGTCGAGTTCGTTGGACAGATCCGACGAGAAATCGCTGCGCTGCATGGGCTGCCAGCCCGACGCGGTGTGCTGTTGCCAGCCACCATCGGCGGTGTGCTCGTAGACGTGTCCGTCGTGGTCGCCATAGATGTTGCCGTTATTCCAGGCCACGCTGTTGCCCGTTTGGCTATCGTGTTCCACGCCGCGGCGGTCGACACTGCTGGCGTGGTCGCCTGTACCGCTGGCCGTGGTGCTGGACACGATAGTGCGGCCGGTCTCGGAGTTGGTGCGCACGCGCTGCCGGCCCGCGTTCCACTGGCCATCGTCGTTTTCTTCGATGCCCGATCGGCTGGCGCCGCTGACGCCGGTGCTGGCGTTTCTGTAGGCGTCGCGCTGCCCCGCGACGTAGTTGCCGGAATAGGCGTTGTAGTCGGCTCCGCGAGAACCTTCGAACCGGCTACCCGTAGCGGGGTTGTAGCCCTGCGCGTGGCCGGTGCGCCATTCGTTGCCCGTCCAGTCGTTATAGCCCACGGTGCGGGTCACGGTGCCTTCGCGGCCCCATGCCCCATAGACGTTGACTCTGTTCACGTCTACGCCACCCATGTAGGGGAAGGCGGCGTAGGGACCCCAATACGGTTCCGGACCCCATGCGTCGGCCATGGCAAACCCGAATGCGAAGCCTGCCGCGGTGTCCAGGGCGGCGTTATAGCCGTAGGTGGGCGGATAGCCTATCCATGTATCATCGACGACCACCGGCGGGTAGACATAACCGGTGCCGTACACCACCGTGCCGTCCGGGCTTTCGACCAGGCCCATGTATCCGGGCGTATAGCCGACCACGACCGAATCCGGCGTCGAACCATAGATCTGCACGTAGGTGACGTAATGCAGCGGCGATTCGGGCGGAATGCCGTAGATGGACGAGGGCACCGAATCGGCGACGCGCCAGGGGCCCTGCGGCGCATCCGCCTTGAACCACACAGCGCGCGACAAGGCATAGTACTGGCCGCCATCGACCTGGATCACAGGGACCGAGGTGTTGGTCGCATAGCGCAGGCTCGTGCCCTCGATGCGGTCAAAGTTGGGCGCGCCGCCGATATAGTCCACATGCAGGGTGGCCTTGTTGCGCGACACCGTGGCGGTCTGCGGGATGGTCGAGGCGATGACCGCTTCCCTGGCTTGCGGTGTGCCGGGCACCGAGGCCAGCACGCCCGCTTGCGGGTCATGGATGTCGATGCGGGCGAAGTCGGGGCTCAGCTTGTTGCCCGGCACGTATTTCCAGGCGCCATCGAGTTGCGGGGCGCTGAACCAGCGCCCTGAAATAAGCAGGTAGTAGCGATTGTCGGCCGGCAGCATGAACAGCGCATGATCGGCATTGCTGACGGACAGCAGATTGGTGCCCTGTACCGGCCGCATCTGGGCCGGCCCTTGCAGCAGCACGAGTTCGGCGGGCTCGGCCGACACGATCATGGCAGGAGCCTGCGGCGGTCGGGACGCGCCCTTGGCCAACATCTTATCCACCGGGCCCTGCCGGGCCGCGGCTGCCGCGACGGTCAGCAGCCCATGCGAGGGAGCAACGCTGCGCCATCCCTCGAACAGCGAGCGCGAGGCATACCAGTAGCCCGCCGCATTCAAGTGATACGTGCCGTCGGCGCCGCGCAGGATCAGCGCGCGGCTGTTGACGACGCGTTGCCAGCCTTCCATATCCCGGACCGGCTCGAGCACGGGCTGCCCATCGATCAGGACCAGTACCGCGGGCGTCGTCCGGACAAAGACCCGCGGGGGCGTGTTCTTCACCGGCACCGCCTGCAGGCGGGCCACTTGCTTGGACGCGGCGTAGCTGAGCTGCAGCTCGCTCAGGCGCACGGTCATCTCGGTGGGCAGGCGGGCGCTGAAATCTTCGCGCACGGTTTGTGCCTTGCCTGGCTCGGTCGGGATCTGGACGCGTGGAATCTGCAGTTGCCGCAAATGCACTTCGTCGTTGCTCTTGTCCACATCGGCATAGGCCGTGAAGTCGGCCACACCGTAGGTGGGCTGGCCGTTGGCGGGCCCCGTCGCGATAGCCATGCGGCCGGTGATTCGATTGCCTGTCCAGGTGTCGATCTGCGGCTGGTAGACCTCGTAGCGGGTGCCGTGGAAATCCAGCGTGCGCGGCCATTGTGCCGTGCTGCCACTGGTCTGCTGCGCCGTGGCGGGTTGCGGCGCGGCCGCGGCGGGCACGCCGGCGCTACCGGCCGCCAGGGCCACGGTAAACAATGCTGTCGCGATCTTGGTTGCCCGCGCCATAGGCCTAGCATTTGCCATGCTTGTTGCTCCATGAGTTAGCCGTGCGGATGCGCGCGGAAAATTCCATCGACTCAGAGAGGCCGCATGGCCGCGCTCGCCTCGCGCAGCAATCCCGGAAAGAGAAATCGCGGCGATGTGCAAATAGGTCCAGCGCGGCTCCGCTACGCCAAGGGAGCCAAAAGGCAAGGTAATACGCCCGCATCCGAAATACACACCACAGCAAGCGGAGCAGCCAAATGCCAGGCCCCGCTTCCTTGCCAGCCGGGCCGCAGATGCAACCCCGTGCTTCGGGGCGATAAAGGGGCCGGATGGCTGTGGTATTTAATGTTATTTAGCGGGGTGATGTCCAGCGTTGATAAAGGGCGTCGCTCTATAACAACATCATGATGTCATGCTGACAGTAGTGTCATCTTCCGCCGTGCCATTGGCCGCGGCCCACAGGTCGTCGGGGTGAACCATCAATCCGCGCACCTGGCGCAGCGTCGGATATTGGTGCAGCACGGCACTCCAGCGGGGCGATTCCAGCAACTGGTGCCAGACAGGTTGCAGGGCTTCGGCATCTGCGCGGTGCCCCTCGGCCAGGCGGCTGGCGAAATCCACGCTGGCCGGCGCCGACAATAGTTGCATCCGGCTGGCGGCGCCGAGCAGGCGCGGCGTGGCGTCGACGGGCGCATCGCAGCAATAGAGAACCGTCCGGGCCAGGCCAGTCTCGGCGGCAGCCAGGGCGCTGAGCGATGCGCCGCGCAAATGCATGGTTCCCTGGTGGGTTGCAAAGGGATAGACGCTGCCGGCGTCGGCGTGTGCCAGCAGGCGCAGGCCGCGCCGCAGCCGGGGCAGGTCGGTGGTCGCCGCATCCACAGAGGCCTTGGCTTCTACCAGCAGGCAGACATCCCAGGTTGGCGCGGCGCCCGCAGTGCTTGCTTGCCGCAGCAACACCGCATCCCACTCGCTCTTGGCGCGCTCGGCGCTGGCGGGTATCGACGCCGGCACGCGCATCGACGTCACGACACGGTAGAAGATTGCCTCAGCCTGGTTGAGCCGCTTGGCCAGCGCCTGCATGGCTTGTGCGGCCAGTGCCTCGACGGCGGCGCCGCGCTGTTGCGAGGCGCCGCCTTGCGCGACGGCTGTGGGACTGCCCGGCCGGGGGCCGTGGCGGTCCCACAGCGATCGGTACTGCTGCACCAGCGCGTCTGGCACCAGGGCGTCCAGCCGTTGCAGGCGTTCCAACTCGGCGCCGTGCGCCAATTGCGTCAACCCGCGCTGCAATGGCGAATCTGGCGTGGCTTCCGGCATGGCAAGCAGCTGCCGCGCGGTATCGGCCAGCGCCGGCCAGGACGCCGCCGACGCCAGCGCATGAAATTGCGCCAGCGCTTCATGCAGCCGGCCGGGCGGCATCCGCTGCCGCTTGGCGGGATGGGCGATGGCATTGACGATGGCCC
>DASPIV010000728.1:0-2308 GCA_035628955.1 Bordetella sp. | reverse complement strand
TTCCATCAGGTAGAACTCGCCCTTGGGCTCGCGGCCTTCGATCTGGGCGCGCGGCGTGGCCAGCGTGGACAGGAACTTCACGCCGGCGGCGGGGCCGTCCAGGTATTCGTAGCCCCATTTCCACTGGTAGCCGGTGACCTTTACGGTCAGGTCGGCACTGGAGGTGTCTTTCATGGCGACCACGGTCTTGGTGGCCGGCAGCGCCATGGCGATGACGATGATGAAGGGGATGACCGTCCAGGCGACTTCCACGCCCAGGTGCTCATGGAAGGTGGCGGCCTTGTGCCCGCGCGACTTCCGGTGCGCCCAGATGGAATAGAACATCACACCGAACACGCCGATGAAGATCACGCCACAGATGATCAGCAACAGCCAGTGCAGCCACATGACGTCTTGCGCGATCTGGGTCACGCCTTCGTGCAGGTTGAGCTGATTGACTCTCGGGCCGCCGGGCATGTCTTGTACCTGCGCGTTGACGACACTGCCCGAAAGCAATGCACAGGCGCCCAGTATCCCTCTCCACTTCTTCATGCTTACCTCGAAACACGGCGCGGGCGTTCCCGCGCCCGCTTGGTACAGGCACGGAATACACGCAATTTATTAGACGGCAGGTACGAGCCCGGGCTTGCAATAGCCGGTCTGCCCCACTCGAATCACAAAGAAACCGCAGAATTATAGCGGACGCGCAACCCGATGTAATTTGGCGCTCTTGAATCGTGCCTGGGCCGCCCCCATTTGGCGCCGCCTTATTCAGCCTACACTAAAATCTGCGCCATGCCGAAGAGCTCATCCCACGACGACCTGGCGCCCCTGGCCGCGCTATACACGCAATTGGCCGCGCGCGTACAAGAACACCCGCCCGAACTGGCCCTGCCGCTGTATGTCGCCGACCGCTGCTGCGGCTGGGCCACGCACGCCGCCTGCGATGCCCTGGGCCGCCTGGCCGGAGTGCGGGTGCAGGCCGATGCCCTGCGCATAGGCAGCGGGCTCGACGCCGGCCCGGAGCTGAACATCTTGCTGGCCGAGGTGGCGCAGACATTGCGCGCGTCAGATTGCCTGCGTGGCTGGCGCGACGAATTGCTGGACGTGACGGCCGCCGAAGAACGCCTGGGGGTCATCGAGCGCGCCGCCATGCGGCCGCTGGGGCTGTTGACACGGGCGGTGCACCTGAACGCCTGGACCCCCGACGGCCGCCTGTGGATCGCCCGGCGGGCACTCAGCAAATCGACTGATCCCGGCATGTGGGATACCTTGGTGGGCGGATTGGCCGGCAGCCAGGAAGACCTGGAGCAGGCGCTGCTGCGCGAATGCGCCGAAGAAGCCGGGCTGGACCCCGCCCCGCTGGCGGGCCGGTCGCCCCTGCGCACGATCCTGCGCATGCACCGCCGGCTGCCCGAGGGCTACCAGGTCGAAGACTTGCTGACCAGCACTTGCGTGCTGCCGGCCGGCACCCAGCCTGCCAACCGGGACGGCGAAGTCATGGAAATCGCGCATGTCGCCGTGGACGAGGCCGTGCGCCGCATTGCCGACGGAGAATTCACCGTGGAGGCATCGCTGGTGATTCTGGAAGACATCATGCAGCGGCGAGCGCACGGACAGCATTGAACGCCACGCCACGGCATTGCGGCACCGCCCGTCGAGTGCCCGCCTGCCGAAAATGCCAGGCCTGCCAGGTGCCAGCCTTCTGGCAGCTTGACACTGGCGGGCGCTCGGTTCAGTGCGAGTGGCGCGGGTCTCCGCGCGTCTCGATCACCTTCAGGTAGAGCGTGGCCGGCTCCAGGCAGCCGCCGGTGGATAGCTGTCCCACCATCTGCCGGTAAATCTCTTGCCATGGCGTCTGCGACGGCGGAACAGGTACAGGTTGGACATGGGCTTTGCGCCGCGCCATTTCGTCGGCATCCACCAGCAGGGTGACAGACCGCTGATTCAGGTCGACGCGCAGGCGGTCGTTCGTCTGCAGCAGGCTCAGGCCGCCGCCCACCGCGGCCTCGGGCGACATGTTCAGGATGGACGGACTGGCCGAGGTGCCGCTCTGGCGCCCATCGCCCAGGCATGGCAGGGAATCGACGCCGCGCTTGATCAGGTGCGCGGGCGGTGCCATGTTCACCACTTCGGCGCTGCCCGGATACCCTACCGTGCCGCAGCCGCGGATCACCAGGATGCAGTGTTCATCGATGTTCAGCGACGGATCTTCGATACGGGCGTGATAGTCCTCGGGGCCATCGAACACGATGGCGCGGGTCTCGAACGCGTTTTCGTCGCCCGGCGTCTGCAGGTAAGTGCGGCGGAAGTCCTCGCCCACCACCGA
>DASPIV010000727.1:0-3829 GCA_035628955.1 Bordetella sp. | reverse complement strand
GGGTCGAAACCCTTCTGCTCATAATCGGTGTAGCGCAGGCCGCCCAATACCGACCAGCCGCCCGTCAGATCGACCGTATCGCTGGCGAACACCGCCTTCTGCGTAATGTCGGCCGCCCGGTATAGATCCAGGCTGCCCTGGCTGTAGTACGTATTGGTGTTCTGCGTGTGCAGGTTGCCCGTGCCTTGCAACTGGTACACGCCGTTCGTGCTGTAGTCGTTTTTCTGCTTTTGCCACGAAGCGCCCATGGTCACGCGGTGCTGCAGGGGGCCAGTGTAGAAGTTGCCTTCCACCATGGCTTGCCACTGGTTGAAGGAATAGGCCTCGCCATAGTCCGACCGGTAATCGTCGTAGTCGCCCGCCTGGTTCCGCAGGAACAGCACCGATTCGTTGCGGCGCGTGCGCGTAGAGTTATAGGTGTAATCGGTGCGTACCGACCAGTCGGGCGAAAGCTGGTAATTCAGGCCGGTCGAGTAAAAGCGGAATTCGTTGTCCGCGTATGGGCCCGCGCCCACCAGCCTGCTGCTGTTGCGCACTGGCGAGGGCAGTTCGGTGCCTGCCATCGCCCCGGCAAAAATCGTCGGTTCCTGGCCGATTATCTTACGATCCTGGTAGATCGACTGGAAATCCCAGCTCAGCTTCTCGCTTAGGCGCGCATCCAGCGCCAGCGACACGGCCGTCTGGTAGAGCGACCCGTTGTTATACGTGTTGCCCTCGTTGTGCGTGACATTCAGCCGATAGCCAAATCCCCCCTCTTCACCCACCCGTCCGCCCAGGTCCACATGCTGGCGCAGCAGGCCGTTCGATACATAGCCCAGTTCGACGCTGCGCACAGGCGTGTCGGTCGGGCGCTTGGTCACGTAGTTGATCATGCCGCCCGGCGAGCCAAAGCCATACATGAAGCCGGTGGCGCCCTTCAGCAAGTCGATCCGCTCGAAATGATCGTAGGGCAAGGTCGTGACATAGCTCAGGAATGGCTTGCCGTCGATGCGGAAAGAATTCTGCCAGTCCAGCGGCAGGCCGCGCACGCTCAGGTAGCTAGCCCAGGCTCCGTAAGAGGCGCTGTTGTCCGTTACCGATGCGTCCAGGGCAAACACGTCGCCCAGTTTGTTGACCTGCCGGTTCTCGATATCGGCCGCGGTGACTACCGTGGTGGAGAACGGGGTTTCCAGTTGGCTGCGGTTGCCCAGCGCGCCCGAATTCACGGGCGTGGTCAGGTGCTCCAGCGTGTCATCGATCGGCGCGGCCTGGACCGTGACGGCAGGCAATTGGGCAACGTCCTGCGTACTCGACGCCGCCGATGGTTGCGATGCGCTTGCCGGCTGGGCCCGGATGCCGGCGCAATGAACCACGCCCAGGGCCAGGGCAAGGGCGGAAGGCGCCAGGGAAAATCGGGCTTGCTTGCGCGCATGGCGCTTCGTAATGGAAGCAGAGCGAACCACGTCGAGTTCTCCCGGAAACGAGAAAAAGACGAAGTTTTAACGCAAATGAGAAACGTTTTCAAATGCATTGGCTGCAAGGCAGCCGCGATGCCGGCTTATCGGCTGGCCGTGGCCAACCGCACCGCCAGGCCCAGGAACACCACCCCGGCCAGCCGATTGAGCCATCGGGTGGCCGTGGGCGAACGCTGCAGAAGCTGCCCGAAGGTGCCCGAAAAGAAGGCAATGGCGCCGAATACCAGCAAGGTGGCCGCCATGAATACCGCGCCCAGCTCGACGATCTGCAGGCCTACCGGCCCATGCGCGGGCGAAGTGAACTGCGGCAGGAATGCAAAGAAAAACAGCAGTACCTTGGGGTTGGTCAGGTTCATGATGATGCCGCGCCGGTACAGCGCGCCGCGCGCCAGGGGTGCCGGGCGCGCGGCGCTGGCCGGCCCGCCGCGTGCGCGCAGCGCCTGCCAGGCCAGGTAGGCCAGGTAGGCCGCCCCGATCAGTTTCAGGGCCATGAACGCATGCGGCGATGCCGCGAACACCGCCGCCAGCCCGGCGGCCACCGCCGCCGTGTGGCCCAGCAGCCCGGTGCAGAGCCCCAGTACGACAAACATGCCGGCCGAGCGGCCCCACATGGCCGACTGCATCAGCACGAACAGGTTATCGGGCCCGGGGGTCAGGGCCAGCAAGATGGCGATGCCAAAGAAAGCAAGCAGCGTGTCGAGGGGCAGCATGGCGAAGGCGGCCGCGCGCCGGGCGCATGCCATCGTGTCGGAAGAGGGCTCCAAGCGTACTGCGCGCGGGCCGCGCCTGGCAATCGGCGCGGCCACCGTTTCCGCTGGCGGGGCGAATCTCCTAATATCGGGGTTCCGATCTTCTTGCCGTTTCCTGTTGCACCACTATGGCCAAAGACCAAGCTCCGCATATCGATACGCTGCTGCAGCACACCGCCACCGCGCCGTTCAACCCGCAAACCGGCTCGGCGCCGGTCAACCTGCCGTCGATGCGGGCCAGTACCGTGCGCTTCCAGAGCCTGGATGCGCTCGAGGCCGTCCAGCGCCGCAAGGCCGCCGGCGAGCGGGCGGCCACCTACGGCCGCATGGGCATGGACACGCATGCCGCGCTGGAACAGGTGTTTCGCGAACTGGAAGGCGGCACTCATGCCTACCTGGCGCCGTCGGGCCTGGCAGGCATCACCCTGGTCATGACCTCGCTGCTGTCGGCGGGCGACCATGCCCTGGTGGCCGACTGCGTTTATGGGCCGGTGTACGAGCTCGACGCGGCGCTGCTCAAGCGCATGAACATCGAGATCACCTTTTTTTCCGCCGGCGACGACCTGGATGCCCTGCTGCGTCCCAATACCCGCATGGTGTATGTGGAATCGCCCGGGTCGCTGCTGTTCCAGATGCTGGACATCCCGGCCCTGGCCAGCTTTGCGCGGCGCCACGACCTGGTGCTGGCTTGCGACAATACCTGGGGTTCGGGCTATGTGTACCAGCCGCTGGCACTGGGGGCGCACGTCTCGGTGGTGGCGGGCACCAAGTACGTGGGCGGGCACTCCGACCTGATGCTGGGCGCGGTGGTTACCAACGATGCCGGCATCGCCCAGCGCCTGAACCGCACGCAGTACGCCATGGGCTATTCGGTCAGCGCCGATGACGCGTGGCTGGCGTTGCGCGGCGTGCGCACGCTGCCCATACGCATGGCTCAGCATGCGCGCCATGCGCTGCAGGTATGCGAATTCCTGGCCGCGCGTCCCGAAGTGGCGCGCATCTATCATCCGGCCTGGCCGGCCGATCCGGGCCATGCCTTGTGGCAGCGCGACTGCACGGGCTCGAACGGCATGCTGGCCATTGAACTGCGCCTGTCTCCCGAGGCATCGCGCCGGTTCGTCGATGCGTTGCAGCTGTTCGGTATCGGTTTTTCGTGGGGCGGCTTCGAAAGCCTGGTGCAGTGGGTTACGCGCGGCGAACTGGCGCGCCACCACTACTGGACGGGCGGCGATAACGCCCTGGTGCGTATGCACATCGGGCTGGAAGACCCCCGCGACCTGATCGCCGACCTGGCGCAGGCTTTGGACGCGGCCGCCTGACACCGTGCGTCAGGGGCCCTGAGGTGTCTTGCCGCGCTTTGGGGCCTTATTGCTGGCGGGCCATGGGAATCAGCTTGTCGACCTGCTGCAGGGCGCCTTCGTAGCTGTTGCCCGCCATGGCCGGCGAAGTCAGGAACTTGCCGCCCACGCCGAACGCCGGCGTGCCGTCGATGTTATAGATCTGGGCCAGTTGGTCGGCACGCTGCACTTGGGTCTGCACGCTGAACGAATCGAAGATCGAATCGAACTTCGCGCGGTCGACGCCCTGCTCGGCCAGCCAGTCGCCCATGGCTTTCTTGTCGAACAG
>DASPIV010000726.1:0-24523 GCA_035628955.1 Bordetella sp. | reverse complement strand
CTGCGGAGTGGCCGCCAGCAGGCTGCGGGTGTATTCGTGGCGGGGCTGCGTGAAAATGGCCGAGGTCGGCCCCTGCTCGACGATCTTGCCCTGCTGCATCACCATGACCCGGTCGGCGAACTGGCGCACGATGGGCAAGTCGTGCGTGATGAACACATAAGACAGCCCCAGCCGCATGCGCAGGTCGGCCAGCAGGTCGATCACCTGAGACTGAATCGACACGTCCAGCGCCGACACGGCCTCGTCGCACACAATCAGTTCGGGATCGCTGGCCAGTGCCCGGGCGATGGCAATGCGCTGGCGCTGGCCACCGGAAAACTGGTGCGGATAGCGCGGCGCGTGATCGGGCTTCATTCCCACCAATTCCAGCAGTTCGGCCACGCGGCCGTGCCAGCGCGACTTGGCAAGAATGTCGCCGTGGATGGCCCAGGGTTCCGAAATAATGTCATGCACGGTCATGCGCGGATTCATCGAACCGAACGGGTCCTGGAACACCATCTGTACCTTGCGGCGGAACTTGCGCATCTGCCGCTCGTTCATCCGGAAAATATCCACGCCGTTGTAATAGGCGGCGCCCGAGGTCGCATCGAACAGCCGGAGCAGCATGCGGGCAATGCTGGATTTACCGGAGCCCGATTCGCCCACGATGCCGACCGTCTCGCCCCGGCATACCTCGAAGCTGACATCGTCCACCGCGCGCAGCACCCGCTTGCCGGCAAATACGCCAGATGCCAGCCGGTATTCCTTGACCAGATTCTCTACACGCAACACCACTTCCTGCGCCACGACGCCCGAACGGCGATTCGATACGTCGGCCTGGTCGCCATGCGGCAGCGCCGCCGTCAAAGTGCGCGTGTAGTCGTGCTGGGGGTTGGTGAAGACTTCGCGCGCATCGCCCGCCTCGACGATCTTGCCCGCCTTCATCACAATGACACGGTCGGCCATCGACGCCGCGACCTCCAGGTCGTGGGTGATCATGATCAGCGCCATGTGGTGTTCGCGCTGCAAGTCGCGCAGCAGGTCCAGTATCTGCGCCTGTACGCTGACATCCAGCGCGGTGGTGGGCTCGTCGGCGATCAGCACGTCGGGCTTGAGCGCAATGGCCATGGCGATCATCACGCGCTGGCGTTGCCCGCCCGAGAACTGGTGCGGGTAGAAATCGACGCGCAGTTCCGGCTCGCGGATGCCGACGCGGCGCAGCAGTTCGATGGTCTGACCGCGCGCCGCTTTGCCGCTGGCGGCGCCATGGCTCTGGAAGACCTCGTCGATCTGCCTGCCCACCGTATACACCGGGTTCAGGTAGGCCAGCGGATCCTGGAAGATCATGGCGATCTTGCAGCCGTTGATGCGCCGGCGGGCGTCCTCTTCCAGGTGGGCCAGGTCCTGCCCCTGGAACAGGATGCTGCCCTGGACGATATCGCCCGGCGGGCAATCCACCAGCCCCATCACCGTACTGGTGCTGACGCTCTTGCCCGAACCGCTTTCGCCCAGTATCACCAGGGTCTCGCCCGGATGCACGTGGAAAGACACGTTGTCCACTGCGCGCACCGGTTCGCCGTCCGACAGGAAGTCCACCGTCAGCCCGTCGATGCGCAAGATGGGCTGCTTGATTGCCTCGGTATTCATCGCGCCGCCTTCTTCAGTTTCTGCAAGCGCCAGCGCTGCTGCGGATCGGCCGCGGTGCGGGCCCAGCTCGACAGGATATTGAGCGACAGCGTGGTCAGCATGATGGCCAGCCCCGGCCAGAAAGCGATCCACCAGGCGGTGGACAGGTAGCCCCGCCCATTGGCCACCATCGCGCCCCAGGTGAACTCGGGCGGCTGGATGCCCAGGCCCAGGAAGCTGAGCGCCGATTCGGCCAGGATCACCGTGGCGAAATCGATGGCCGAGATCGTGATCAGCGTGGGCAGCACCAGCGGCGCGATGTGCCGCAGTATGATGCGGGCCGAGCCCGCCCCCATGGCGCGCGCCGCACTGACGAACATGCGCTCGCGCAGCTCGAGCACTTCGGCGCGCGCCGTGCGCAGGTACACGGGCATGCGCGTGATGGCCAGCACTATCACCAGGTTGGTGATGCTGGGTCCCAGCGTATACAGCACGATCAGCGCCAGCAGCAGCGATGGGAAACTCATGATGATGTCGGCGCCGCGCTGGATGACATGGCTGTACCAGCTTTCGGTATACCCGGCCACCAGCCCCAGCAGGCCGCCCACCAGCATCGATGTGAGCACCGCGGCCGCGGCAATGCCCAGCGTATTGCTGGCCCCCACCACCAGGCGGGGCAGGATCGGCCGGCCCAGGGTGTCGGCCCCCAGCACATAGAGCCAGCCCGCATCGATATTGAACGGCGCCATGTTGCGATGGCGCAGGCCCAGCTTGGTGGCGGCATCGCCCATCAGCCAGGGTCCCAGCAGCGCGGCCAGCACAAGAAGGGCCAGGAACACGGCGGCGGCCAGGGCCAGCTTGTCGCGCTTCAGATAATTGAGCAGCACCCGGGCCCGCGGCGGCCTGGGCACGGATGTCGACGGCACAACAGACGGAATGGCGGACATGATCAGTACCGGACGCGAGGATCGAGCACCGCGTAAAGCAGGTCGATCAGGATATTCAGGACGAAGATCGCGGTCGCGGTGACCAGGATCGTGGACTGCACGACGGCGAAGTCGCGCTGGATGATCGAATCGATCATCAGCTTGCCGATGCCGGGCCAGCCAAACACCGACTCGACGATCACCGCGCCGTTGATCAGGCTGGTTGCCAAGTCGCCCGCCACGGTAATGACGGGCAGCAGCGAATTGCGCAAGGCATGGCCGAACACCACGGAGCGGCGGGCCAGTCCCTTGGCGCGCGCGGTTTTGATATAGGGCGAAGCCAGCGACGACAGCATGGTGCCGCGCACCACCTGCACCAGCAGGCCGAAGGGGCGCAGCGTCAGCACGAAAATCGGCATTACCCAGTACTCCCAGCCGCCGGTGCCGGAAGTCGGCAATACCCCCATGCCCACCGCGAATACCAGAATGGCCACGATGGCCACCCAGAAGTCGGGCGCGCTGGCTCCCGCCAGCGATACCACGGTGGCAACGCGGTCGAACACGCCGCGCGGCCGGGCGGCGGCCAGCGCCCCCACCACAATCGCCAGGGTCAATGACAGCAGCATGGCCACGACGGCCAGCTTCAAGGTCTGCGGAAAGGCCTCGAGCGCCACATCCATCGCCGAGCGGTGCTGCCGCATCGACTCGCCGAAATCCAGTCGCAGCAAGTCGACCAGATAATTCCAGAACTGGATATAGATGGGCTGGTCCAGCCCGTTCAGGTGGGCAAAGGCCGCACGCGCCTCGGCGGTGGAATCCAGCGGCAGGTACAGCGCCGAGGGGTCGCCGGTCAGGCGGGTCAGGAAGAACACCAGGGTCAGCAGACCCAGTATCGAAATAACGCTATAGGACGCCCGTCGTCCAAGATAATGCAGCATGATCGGGTCCTTGACTTGCTTGAAAGGCAGCAACCGGAACCGCCGCCGCACACGCGCTGGCGGCGGTTCCGGAAGGAAGCATCAGTTCTTGAACTGAATGTTCGCGAGAGGGATCTCGCTGTTCGTGGTGATGTCCGGCTTCCAGTCCAGGCGGTCGCCCACGCGGGTATAGCCGATCATGTGGAACATGGGGATATCGGGCACGAGCTCGGTTCGCATCTGGCGGAAGATCTTCTTGAAGCCGTCGTCGCGCGCCTGGCCGGTGGCGGCCATCGCGGCATCGATCTCCTTGTCTATGGCCGGATCACCCATCGTCGAATACTGGCCGCTGGAACGATAGAAGATCGGAATGGTGAACGCCGCATCGCCCTTGTTGTTGTCATGCATCATCTGCACCAGGTTGGCGCCGCGTTCGGCCGGGAAGGGCTTCTGCAAATAGCGCGTCCAGTCCGCCACGTCCAGCATCACCAGCTTGACGTTCAGGCCGGCGGCCTGCCACATGGTCATCATCGCTTCCATCGCTTCGGCGCCGTTGGGATAGATGCCGTTGCGGCCGATCAGCTTGATCTCGGTATCGACTTTCACACCGTCGGCCTTGGCGGCCGCCACCAGTTTCTTGGCTTCGGCCGCGTCGTATTTCCAGGGCTCGAGCTGGTCGTCGTGGCCGATAATGCCCGGCACCACCATCTGCGAGGCGCGCTGGATGTCATCGCCGAACAGCTGGGCCAGGCCGTCCCAGTCGATTGCCAGGTTCAGCGCCTTGCGGATGCGCACATCGTCCAGCGGCGGCTGTTCCGCGTCGATGCGTATGGCGGTGGTTTCCGAGTTCAGGTAGGCGAAATCGGTCTTGGGATTCGAGGCGTCCTGGATGGCGATGGAAGGCGTCAGGTCGGCTTCGCCAGTCTCTACCATGGCGGCGCGTATCGACGATTCCTGGCGCCAGACATAGGTGGCCTTGGTTACCGCCGGCTTCTTGCCCCAGTACCCGTCGAATGGATCCAGCACCACTGTCTGCGGCGAGAAGGTCGTGAGCTTGTAGGGGCCGGTGCCCACCGGATCGTTCACCGCCTTGTCGACCGGCGTCTTGGGCGACACCACCATCACCACGCTCAGCAGCGTGGGCAAGATGGGCTGGGGCCGGTCGGACTTGATCTCGACCGTGTAGTCATCCAGCGGCTTGACCGTCAGCTTGGCATTGCCGAACTTCGCCATGTTGTTGCAGGTCAGCTTGCCGCCGGTCATGCGTTCGATGGAAAACGCCACCGCCTTGGCATTCAGGTCGCTGCCGTCGTGGAACTTGACGCCTTCGCGCACCTTGAAGCGCCACGTCGTGGGATCGACCTGCTCCCAGCCTGTGGCCAGCTTGGGCATGGCCTTGCCGGTCTTGGCATCGATGACCGTCAGCGACTCGGTAATGTTCTGGTTCAGGACCTGGCCGACGTTGGTCATGATGCTGCCGCACGGCTCCAGGTTGGCCGGCTGCTCGGGCAATACGATGCGGATATCGCGGTTGGCGCCTTGCGCCAGCACGGGGCCTGCCGCGCCGGCCAGAATGGCCGCCGAGACAAGTGAAACAATGCCTGCTGAATTCATGTCTTCCTCCGTTGGGGGTTATGCAACAGTCCTGCGTTGTTGTTCTCGGACGATTGCCTGCCGCGCACCGCGCTGCGGCTGCGGCAGGTTCAGCTACCCATGGCGCTACCTCGATCTGACTGGCAGGCCCTGCCAGGTGCCACGGGTTCAGCCATTAGCGCGCGCAATAAGCGCTTTCAGCATGTCTTTTTCCTGCGGGGTCAGGTTGGTCAAAGGCGCGCGCACCGGGCCCGGCGTGTGGCCGATCAGTTCCACGCCCGCCTTGATGATGGATACGGCGTAGCCCTTCTCGCGGTCGCGGATCTCGGCAAACGGAAAGAAGAAGCTGTCCAGTATCTGCGCCATGGTGGCGTCGTCGTTGGCGTTCAGCGCCTTGTAGAAACGCAGCGCCAGCTCGGGTACGAAGTTGAATACGGCCGACGAATAGGTGCTCAGGCCCAGGCCCTTGAAGCCCTGGGCGAACAGTTCGTGGGTGGGCATGCCGCCGATGTAGCTGAGCCGGTCGCCCAGTTTGGCCGTAATGTGGCGCACCAGTGCCGTCTTGCCGGTACCGTCCTTGAAGCCGACCAGGTTGGGGCAGGCATCGGCCAGGCGTGCCACGGTGTCGGCGCTGGCCACCGAATTCGAGCGGTTGTAGACGATGACACCCAGCCCGGTCGCGTCGCATACGGCCTTGACGTGCTGGTAGATGCCTTCCTGGGGCACTTCCATCAGGTAATGGGGCAGCAGCAGCAGCCCGTCGGCGCCCGCCTGCTCGGCGCGGCGCGCAATGTCCTTGGCCAGCTCGGTACCGTAGCCGCAGCCGGAAATAATGGGCATGCTGCCCGACGCTTCCTTGGCGGCGCGCGTCACGTCGCCGATTTCCTGCGGCGTCAGCGAGAAAAGCTCGCCGGTGCCGCCGGCGGCGAACAACGCCGCCGCGTCGTAGCCCGACAACCAGGAGACATGCTTCTGGTAGCTGGGCAGGTTCAGGCTGGAGTCAGCATTGAAGTGCGTGACCGGAAACGACAACAGCCCGGACGCGATACGAGTCTTGAGTTCTTGGGGGGACATGCGTGCCTCTCATTGTCATAGTATGTATTTCCGCCAAATCATATTATGACTTTGGAAAGCACGTCAATCAGTTTGCGCTACAGCCGGGCGGCGCCGCGTCAGCGACCGGTAGCGCTGGATGCCGGTCAGCAGGTGGCGCCGCATGGCATCGCGCGCGCGGTCCACGTTGCTGGCGAAAATGGCTTCGGCGATCTCGACGTGTTCGTCCAGGATGGTGTGGTCGCGGCTGGGCAGCGGATCGTATCCGCCCATCACCGTACGGAACTTCACGCGCGGAATCATGCGCCGCCCGATGTGTTCCAGGAAGGTCTTGAAGCGGCTATTGTTGGTGGCCGCCGCAATCGCCATATGGAAACGGAAGTCTGATTCGTCGGTGGACTTGTCTTCGGCCATAAGTTGGGCGAAGTGATCGAGTTCGGCCTGGATGGCGGCTTCCTGGGCGGGCGAGCTGCGGGCGGCGGCCAGGCCGGCGGCCTCGACCTCGATGCCGATGCGCAGCTCGAGCTCTTCGATAATGTCCGATATCTTGTCGGTGGCGTGCGAGAACAGCGTCAGGGTCTCGTCCGACTGCTGCGGTCCCAGCACGAATACGCCCGCCCCCTGGCGGGATTCCAGCAAGCCATCGGCGCGCAGCGTGGCCACCGCCTCGCGGATGACCGTGCGGCTGAATCCGAATTTCTCTACCAGCACCTGTTCGGTCGGCAGCTTGTCGCCCGCGGCGTACATGCCGCCCTCGATCCGGGACCGAAGCTCGTCCGCCACCTGCGATGAAAGCGTCTTCTTTCTTGCCTGGGCGGGGGGAGGTGCGTTCATGGGGTTCTCCTGCGGCACGGCGCGTAGTTGGCCATCATATCACTTGGCCTTATCATCACATGACTATAGCGAGGCACGCGCTTCCATCGAGGCCTCGCCGTTGCCGGCCGCCATGTTGCCATGCACGGCCGCGCCTTGCATGCTCCGTTGCCAAGCCCGCGGCCCCTGCGATAGATTGGAGACCTGCTTCTCGCCACGGATCCGGCATGTCTTCCAGCATCAACCTGTATCTCATCCTGGCCGCCGCCCTGGTCGCCTCGGGCAGCCCGGGGCCGGCCACCCTGGCCATCGCCAGTACTTCCATGGCGCACGGCCGCCGTGCCGGCCTGGCACTGGCATCCGGGGTTACCACCGGGTCGCTGTGCTGGTCTTGCGTGGCGGCATTCGGGCTGGGCGCAGTCATGCTGGCCCACGCCTGGCTGTTCGAGGCCGCCCGGTACCTGGGTGCCGGCTATCTGCTTTTCCTGGCCTGGAAGTCGGCCCGGCATGCCCTGGCGCCGGCCGCCTCGGCCCTGCCCGGCGCGGCCGGCGCACCTTCGGGCCGCCGCGCCTTCCGCCAGGGCCTGGCGCTGCACCTGACCAACCCCAAGGCCATCCTGTTCTTCGGGTCGCTGTATTCCATAGGCGTTCCCCAGGACGCGACAGCCACCGATCTGCTGTGGATCATCGCAGCGGTCGGCATCCAGGGCGCGGTGGTGTTCCACGGCTATGCCCTGCTGTTCTCGAACTACCGCATGATCAATTGCTACCTGCGCCTGCGCCGCGCGTTCGAGGCCGTATTCGCGCTGGCATTTGCCGCGGCGGGCATCAAAATCCTGACCTCGCGCGGCTCTTGAGAGGCGGTGCGCCAGCGGAAGCCAGCGCTGCGGTGAGCGCTTGCGCCGCCAGCACCAGGAAGGTCGGATACAGCATGCTCAGATTGCGCATCTCGCCGGGCGAGCAGAACAACACGAACAAGGGCACATTGATGGCAAGCGCGGCCAGCGCGTGCTGGCGCATGGCTGCAGAAAGCCTGTGCCATGCCTGGTATGCCACACCCACGATAACCAGCACCGTGACAATGCTGAACCCGCGCGGCAGCAAGACGCCGTAGGTACTTTCCGTGCGCAGCCAATTGCCGGGGTCCAGGTAAAAGCGCAGGCTGTCCCACAATTGAAAATCGACCGTCGAGCCCGGATTGCCGGCATACCGCCAGCGCATCGCCAGATAGACGCAGCCGCACACCAGCAGCAGGGCCGCGGTTGCCGCCGCGGCACTGGGCCTGGCCATCCGCTGCCTCAACAGCGGGTACAGGGCTGGAACAAACCAGAAGAAAGCCTCTTTGTTCCAGGTTGCCAGTACGCTCAACAACAGCAGGGCCGCCACCCGGACAACCGCCGCCGTGTCGGTATGCGCAGCCAGCAAGACGGCGCCCATCATGAACAGCATTTCTGTGTAGTCATAGAAATACCCGCCTTCGGTCAGCAGGAATGGCATCAATAGCGCCAGGATGGCGGGCGCCGCGGTGGCGGCCGGACGGCTGGCCCCCATAACCAGGCATAGCCGCCGCATGACGTACAAGCTGGCCACCAGGGCCATGAAGGTCAGGTAATACACGATGTGGTAGCGCAGCGTGACGGCGGGTTGCAGGGCCTCGGACGCCGCATAGCGCATGGCCAGGCCCGACCGGCTGTTGACGCGCCGGGGTTCGGACAAACGTTCAGAGACCCGCGCTACGGTCGATGGGGGCAAGAGGGCCTGCAGGGCATTCGCCATCGATGGCACCAGTTGCCGATACACATACGGCCGCGCCGCCGTGCCCTCGACCATATAGGAAAGCCCCAGGGATCGATGGCCGTCATTCAGGCGCCATTTGGTATAGAAGCCATTGAAAGAAGCCGCGGCCACCATCAGGGAAAAGAAGAGCAATAGGAAATGGCTGTAGAAGCGGCTGCCGAACAAGCGATTCATCATGGCGTTCAATCTATCTGGAAACAAGGAAAATGCCGGCGCCGATCAACAAAGCCCCGGCCGCGCGCAAGGCGCCGACAGGCTCATGGCCCACCAGGACGCCGTAGGCCAATAGCCCAGCCATCGACAGCGCGACCATCAAGGGGTATGCCAGCGTCAGATCCAATTGCCGCAGCGCCAGCGCATAGAAGACAAACCCGCCGCCGTACGCGACCACGGCTAGCCCGTATGGGGCGCAAGCGGCCAGGCCGGCCTGCCGCATAAACCCTGATGCGCCACCGACCTTCAGCGCGACGCTGGCCGCCACGCCGCAGGCGCTGGCCAGTACCAGAAAAAAATATGGCACGCGCTAGGCTCCGACCAGCAAGAACACCGCAAGCGCCCAGGCCGCCACAGCCAGGCGGATCTGGCTGTCCGATACCAGATCGCGCCCGGGGTCTTCCCCAGAGCCATGCGTGTACAGCAGGTAAAGGTAGCGGAACACGCCGAAGGTAACGATAGGAAGGGTCAGGATCAGGTTCGAGGTGCCGTGCATGGCGGCCGTGTCGGCATCGACCGTGTATAGCCCGTAGGCCAGCAGCGTGACGCTTGCCGTGATGGCGACCAGCGTATCGAGCAATTGGGGGGAATACTGCCGAAGAACCAGCCGGGTGCTTCCGTCCAGGACCAGCGCACTCGAACACAAGGGCCCCAGCTCCGCCCGGCGCTTGGCGAAGCCAAGGAACAGCGTCAGCATGAAAGAGCACAGAAGCATCCAGCGAGACGGAATTATCCCTATGGCATAGGTTCCGCACACCAGGCGCAGCATGAAGCCGGCCACGATACAGAACACGTCGACCAGAACCTGGTGCTTGAGCCGCAAGGTGTAGGCAGCATTCAGCACCAGGTATGCGGCCACGGTAGCCAAAACAGCCCATTGCTCCGCCAGCAAAGGCAGCAACAGCGCGCCTGCCAGCAGGGCTGCCAAAAGGCGCCTGGCCGTGGGCAGGCTGACCCGCCCGCTTGCGATCGGCCGGTTCCGCTTGCGTGGGTGCCGCGCGTCTGCCGCTCTGTCGTGATAGTCGTTAAGTACGTAGACGGCGCTGGCGGCCATACAGAATGCGGCGAAGCCTACGCCCACTGCCGCCACCAGCCCGGGGCTGGACCAACTGCCGGCAAACAGCAGGCCGACCAGCACGAACCCATTCTTGAGCCATTGATGCGGCCGCAACAATGCAACCACCGATCTCATGGCTTGATTTCCTTGCCCTTGAACCAGGCATGCCGGGCGGCCTCGATCAGCCATTTGTCGCCCTTGCTGTCGCCGTAGGCATGCAAGACGTACGAATCCGCCGGCCCATAGCGTTCCTGCAGGCGGCGCAGCTTTTCCGGTCCCCAGCAATTCGCGCCCACGAAGCCGCCAGTGAGCAGGCCTGGTCCATCGGTTTCAAGAGTTGTGCAGATCAGGTCCGCGAAACCCAGCTGGTCGGCCGCCGATCGCAGATAAACGTCGGGCGAAGCGCTTACCAGCACGCAATGATGCCCCTGTGCCTGATGCCAGCGCAGACGGGCCACCAGGCCGGGACGCAATGCAATGGCAGGCACCCAGCCAGTGGCCAAGGCGGCCAGCTAGCTTCTGGGGCGCCCGCGCAGCACGGCCTTGCACAAGGCCTGCTTGGCGTGTTCTCGCGGACGCAGATGCAACAGAAAAGCGGCTATCGCCGGCGCCGTCGTGAACAGCGCGAGTAAAAACCGCGTTGTGGACACGCGAGCCAGGAACGGCAACAAGGTGTCCCGGTGGGTCAGTGTGCCGTCGTAATCGAATGCGGCGATCGTGCTGGGGACAGGCGTAAAAGGCAAGACAGAAGACATGCTGCGTATGCGGGCGCGGCCGGGCCGCGTATCGGGAAACGCGTCAGGTTAGTGCCTGATCTATTTCGGCTCTTTGACCTTTTACGCCCCGCTACGCAATTGGGCAGCCCGCATTGCGGCCGAACCGGCCGCACCGCCGTACCTATCCGTTCGGCCGGCCGGCGCCACCTCGCCCAAGGCGGCGCCGAGCCTGAAGCACCGTGGCCGCTAGCGGGCCTGGCCGCTGGCCACCAACTGGTCGAACTGCTTGTCCAGTTCGGCCAGCGAATTGCTGATGTGGGCGCGCCGTTCCTTGATCCAGGCATCCTGCGCGGCCAGCCGTGCGCGCGCTTCTTTCAGCATGCGCTGCATTTCCGTCGGTTGGGGGCCGCCCACGGTCGCGCGGTGCTGCACGATGGCCACCGGGTCCAGCGTGGAACGAAACTCGGCCTCGCTCATGGGCAACTCGGCCGGATACTTCGAGCCCTTGACCGCTTCTTCATAAATGCGGCGCGCCTGGTCGTAAGGGAAATCCAGCGGCTTGATATTGTGGGCCTTGGCATAGCTCACCACTTCAGAGGCAAAGTGGTGGCCCACGCGGAACGGCAGCTTGTACTTGCGCATCAGCACATCGGCCAGTTCCTGCGAGGCAGTCCAGTCGCTGTTCAACTCTTCAAGCGCGCGCTCGGGGCTGATCACCATGGCTTTCAGCACTCGATCCCAGCGCTTCAATACGCCGATGCCGCTGTCGACCATGGCGGAATTCTGCTTCACGCTCTTGGGATCGCTCATGCCCGGCGTGATGTTGTGCGTCTGGATGACAGGGCCCATGGCCAGCGTCACGGCGGTCGATGCGTCGCTGCGCGTATCGTTCAGCAAGCCCGGATTGCGCTTCTGCGGCATGGCGCTCGATACATAAGTATTGCCGCCGCCCTCTTGCAGCAAGATCCACGGACGCGATTGCGCGTACTGCGTCATCACGTCTTCGACGAAGTTGCCGGTATGCAGCGCAATGCTGGTAATGATAGAGGCAACCTCCACGGGCTGGTCCATGGATGAAATCTGCGAGGCGTCGTAGGCATTGTCGACCAGTGCCGTAAAGCCCAGGTACTGGGCCATGCGCTTGCGGTCCAGCGGCCAGCTGGTGCCGTTGAGCACGGTGGTGCCCATGGGCGACCGGTCGATGCGGGCGTAGGCCTCGCGTATGCGCTGCGCATCGCGGTCCAGCGCCGCGGCGTGGCCCAGCAGATAGTGGCCATAGCTGTTGGGCTGCGCGGCCACGCCGTTGGTGTAGTTGGGCACCACGGTCTCGACATGCTTGGCGGCCAGGTTTACCAGCGTGGTCGACGTGGCATTGAGCTGGTCGGCCAGGTCCAGCAGCTTGTCGCGCAGGATCGCACTGCGATAGGTGGCGTGCATGTCCTGGCTGGAACGGCCCGCGTGCAGCAAAGTGATGTCTTCGCCCGCCGCCTTGATCAGCAGAGGCTCGAAGGTAATAACCGTGGCCGGCCGCTTGGCGCCGGGCTGGTTGCCGTCTTCGATCACCTTGGCCACGCCCGCCGCCAGGCGCGGCGCCATGGATTTGTCCAGCAACCCTTCTTCGGCATTGATGACAGCGGTGGCCTTGTTCATTTCCCCCAGCCAGAAGAAAGGATCGCGGGGCGGCTGCTGGGAAGCGGGGCCGGCCGGGTTGGCCGGCCCCGCGGACTGCGCTTGCTGTGCGGCAACGCCGGCAGCGCCGAACGACAGGGCCAGCGCCAGGCCCAGGGTGGTCAGGGGATGTCTCATGGAATTCTCGTTATGTGGCGAAGCGGATAGTGTAGCGATGCGCCCGCCAACCGGAAACCGATGCGTCCCCTTTCGACAACCCTGGCACGCCGCACTGAGCCGCTTACTGGGCGGCTCACAAAATGCATATACATAGGAATTATTATTCGTTCGCCGCGACGGTTGCCCTACCTAGAATGAATCGGTAGGCGGATTTGTGAACGGATCTGAGCTGCTTACTGCAGCTTGAATCCGCCACCGGCAACCGGCATGAACGATACCAACACCCTCTCTTCTTCGCCCGCGGAATCCACTGCTCCCAGCCAGGGCGACGATGCGTACGCGCGTTTGCGCGGCGATGTGATCTCGTGCCGCCTGCCTCCCGGCGCCATTGTCACCGAACCGGAACTGATGGCGGCCTACGACATCCGCAAGACCAGTTGCCGCATCGCGCTGACCCGCCTGGCGCAAGAAGGTTTTGTGCGATCGCGGCCGCGCAAAGGTTATCAGATCGCCCCCATCACCCTGCGTGACGTGGAAGAAGTATTTCAGCTCCGCGCCCAGATCGAACCGCTGGCCGCGCGCCTGGCCGTGGGGCGGGTGAACCTGGACCAGCTGCGCACCCTGGAAGCCGCCTGCCGCCTGCAGCACCCGGTGCTGCACCTGAACGACCAGATCGACGTCTTCATGGACGCCAACAAAGCCTTCCACCTGGCCATTGCGCAGGCCAGCGGCAACGACAGGCTGCACCGCCTGCTGGCCGGCTTGCTCGACGAGATGTCGCGCCTGGTGGCGCTGGGCTTTGGCGTGCAGAAGACCAAGCCCGAGATCAAGCACGACCACAACGCCCTGATCGAGGCCTTTGCCGAAGGCGATGCGCGCCGCGCCGAGCTGATCGCGCGCCGGCACATCGAAACCTTCCAGGCCATGACACTGGAAAAACTCTACGCCAGCCTGGCCGAGACCGGCGCGGCCATACCCGTAAAGGGCCCCGGGAGCTGGCGATGAATACCTCCGTACTAGCCGCCCGCACCCCAGCCACGGCCGGCGCGGGCGCCCCGGCCGCCCTGCAGGTAGGCAGCGTGTCGCACCATTTCGGCAGCCTCGAAGTACTGCGCAACGTTTCGTTCGCTGTCGCGCCCGGTGAAATCGTCGCCTTGCTGGGCGCCTCGGGCTGCGGCAAGAGCACGCTGCTGAACCTCGTCGCCGGGCTGGAACCTTTACAGCAGGGCGAGATCGTCCTGCCGCCGGCGGCCACCCTGGGCTATATGTTCCAGGAAGACCGCCTGCTGCCGTGGCGCAACGTGCGCGACAACGTGGCATTCGGCCTGGAGACCTCGGGCTTGCCCCATGCGCAGCGGCGCCAGCGCGCGCTGGACACGCTGGCGCTGGTGGGCCTGGATGGCTTTGCCCAAGCCTGGCCGCACGAACTGTCCGGAGGCATGCGCAGCCGCGCGGCGCTGGCCCGTACGCTGGTCATGCAGCCCGACCTGCTGCTGATGGACGAGCCCTTCTCCAAACTGGATCCCCACACTCGCTCGCAAATGCATGACGAGCTGTTGCGCATCCAGTCGGCGCGGCGCGCCACCATCCTGTTCGTGACCCACGATGTGGAAGAAGCTGTGGTGCTGGCCGATCGCATCGTGCTGCTGGCACCCCGCCCGGGCCGTATCCGCGAGATCGTGCCGGTGGATCTGCCGCGCCCGCGGCAACCTACCGATCCGGACGTGGCCGAGACCACGCGCCATCTGCGCCTGAAGGTTCAGCCATGAGCAGCACGCCGCAATCCACCCTGCAGCCGGCGCGCGTGGTGCGCCGTGGCGCTACCCACGGCCAGCCGGGCTGGCCTCGGCTGGTGCTGTGGCGCGCCCTGCTGCTTGCCGTCTTCCTGGCCTGCTGGTATGCCGCGGCCAGCCGCAGCCCCGCCTTCATCCTGCCCGGCCCCGAAAAAGTGTGGCAGGCGCTGCTCGGCCTGATGGCCGGCGAACGGTTCTTGCATGACGTGGGCATGACGATGTACCGGGTCGTCATGGGTTTCCTGCTGGCCGCCCTGGTGGGTACGCCCTTAGGCCTGGCGCTGGGCGCAAGCCGCTGGCTGGCCGAAGTGTTCGAGCCGCTGCTGGCCGTGCTGAACACAGTGTCGTCAGCCATCTGGGCGGTGTTCGCCATTATCTGGTTCGGCATCTCCGATGCCACCACGATCTTCGTGGTGTTCATGACGGCCATGCCGCTGATCCTGACCAATGTCTGGCAAGGCGCGCGCAACGTCGACAAGCAACTGGTGGACCTGGCGCGCTCGCTGCGCCTGTCGCGCCCGCGCATTCTGCTGCGCATCCACCTGCCTTCGATCCTGCCGTACTTCTTCTCGGGCGCGCGCCTGGCATTCGGCTTCGGCTGGCGCGTCAGCCTGGTAGCCGAAACGCTGGGCGCATCCGATGGCATCGGCTATCGCCTGCGCCAGGCGGCCGATCTGGTGCAGACCGACCAGGTCTTCGCCTGGACCCTGTTGCTGGTTGTCCTGATGCTGTTGCTCGAAGGGGGCTTGCTCAAGCCCCTGGAGCGGCACCTGTTCCGCTGGAAACCCCATTGACCCTGACGGAGTTCCCCATGTTCTTGAATCGATTGCTGCGAGCGGCTGCCGGCACCGCCGCACTTGCCTTGTTCCTTGCCAGCCCGGCCGCCCACGCCGCCGACAAGATCCGCATCGGCTACTGGAGCAGCGGTGTCAGCCTGGGCTACGGCTCGGTGCTGGAAGCCACTGACTTCCTCAAGCAGCGCGACCTGGATGTCGAGTTCGTGCGCTTTCCCGATGTGAATGCGCCGCTGCGTGCGCTGGCGTCGAATTCGATCGACCTGGCCTTCGGCGCCCCGGCGGCCGGCGTGTTCAGCAGCGTGACCGAAGGCGTGCCCATCAAGGTGTTCGCCGCCACCCAGCCGGCCGACGTGCAGTTCGTGGTACCCGAAGGCTCGCCCATCACTTCTATAGACCAGTTCCGCGGCAAGAAAGTCGGCATGTCGCCTGCCGGCAGCTCGGTGGCTGTGATTGCCGGCGCGGTGCTGGCCGGCAACCACGGCATCGAGCCTGGCGATTTCTCGCTGGTGGGCGGCAACGAATCGCGCCTGGTGCAGTTCCTGGCGCAAAAACAGGTGGATGCCGCGGCGCTGCGCTCGGTCACCGTGGCCCAGCTCGACGAACTCAAGGTGCACTCGCTGGGGTCGTTCGCGCAAGAATGGCAGCGCCTGACCGAGAGCGATTCGGTGCCCTACATCGGCATCGGCGCCGTGCACAGCGAATTCGTGGCGCAGCACCCGCAAGTGGTCGCCCGTGTGATCGCCGGGCTGCGCGACGCCGTGGAATGGGGCGGCGCGCATCCCGAAGAAGTGGCCGCCATTCTGCAGAAGTCGGCCAACCTGCCGGCCGCCGATGCGCGCGCCTACGCCGGGCAATGGAAAAACATGTACCGGGTGGCCTTCGAGCCCGCCGACATCGCCACGCTGAAGCGCCAGCATGAAGTCTTCGCCGCCAGCGGCCTGATCAAGGGCGAGCTCGATCCCGCGCTGTTCGTTACCGGCCCCTACGAACAATCCAAGTCTCTGCATTGAATCGTCTTACCTACATAGGAAATCTCATGAGCAAAACCATGAAAGCCCTGGTGCTACCCGAACATGGCGGGCTGGACCGCCTGCAAGTGGTGACCGACAAGCCCGTGCCGGCGGCCACCGCCGGCCATGTGGTGATCCGCGTGGGGGCATCGTCGTTCAACTATCACGACGTCTTCACGGTGCAGGGCATGCCCGGCATCAAGGTGCCGCTGCCGGTGGTCATCGGCCTGGACATGGCGGGCGAGATCTCTGAAGTCGGCCCCGATGTCACGGGCTGGAAAGTGGGCGACCGCGTGCTGGTCAACCCGCTGAACAAATCGCGCGGCCTGATGGGCGAGATGCTCGATGGCGGCATGGCCGAATACTGCCTGGTGTCGCAGGACCAGCTGATCGCGTTGCCCGAAGGCGTCAGCTTCGACGCGGCGGCCGCCCTGCCGGTGGCCTACGGTACCGCGCATCGCATGCTGATCACCCACAATACCGTCAAGGCCGGCGACAAGGTCCTGGTGCTGGGTGCCAGCGGCGGCGTGGGTACCGCCTGCGTGGTGCTGGCCAAGCTGCTGGGCGCCGAAGTCATCGCCTGCGCCGGCAGCGCCTCGAAGCTGGAAGCCCTGAAAGCGCTGGGTGCCGACCACGTGGTCAATTACCGCGACACCGATTTCTCGAAGTGGGCCATCGGCCAGTACGGCAAGCCGCAGCGCCGCAACCACGAAGGCGGCGTGGACGTGGTGGTCAATTTCACGGGCGGCGATACCTGGGTTCCCTCGCTCAAATGCCTGAAGCGCGGCGGCACGCTGCTGGTGTGCGGCGCCACCGCGGGCCACGCCCCGGCTGAAGACCTGCGCTACGTCTGGAGCTTCGAACTCAACATCAAGGGTTCCAACAGCTTCTACGACGAAAACCTCAAGGCCCTGCTCGACCTGGTGGCCGACGGCAGCATCCGGCCGCTGATCGACAAGCGCGTGCCGCTGGAACAAGCCGCCGCAGGCCTGGCACTGATACGCGACCGCGAAGTGCTGGGCAAAGTCATCGTCAACCCCTGAACCGGATCACACCATGAGCGAAAACGCCCCCCTGCCTACTGTCGAAGCCATCCAGGAGCGCCTGCTGCGCGGGCCCTATCACCAATGGCTGGGCCTGGAAGTGAACTCGGTCGCCGCCGGCGAAATCGAACTGACCGCGCGTTGGCGCGAAGAATGGGTCGTGAATCCGGACAAGCGCTATACGCATGGCGGCATTCTTGCGGCGCTGGTCGACCTGGCGGCCGATTGGGCCCTGGTGTCCCAAACCGGGCGCGGCGTGCCCACCGTCGACCTGCGCGTCGACTACCACCGCGCCGCACTGCCGGGCGACTTGCGCGTACACGGCAAGGTCATCAAGTTCGGCTCGCAAGTATCGACCGCCGAAGCACAGGTCTATGATGGCGACGGCAAATTGGTGGCCAGCGGCCGCGGCGTGTATTCCACGCCGCGCGCCTGAAGCCGCGGAGCCGGCCATGGCCCTGCCTGCAGAAAACCTGGGTGCCGTGCTCGACGCGACCGCGGCGGCCGCACCCGAGCGGGTCGCGCTGATCGCCCTGGATACCCAGGAAAACGCGCACACCTGGACCTACGCGCAATTGCACGCGGCGGCCGGCCAAGTCGCCACTGCGTTGCGCGCGCGCGGCCATGCGCCGGGCGAGCGCATTGCCATCCTGGCGGCCAATTCGGCCCGCTATCTGGCGGCCATGCTGGGCATCCAGCGGGCCGGTCTGGTGGCCGTGCCGGTGAATTTCAAGTTCCCCGCCGAAACAATCGCCTATGTCGTCAACGACAGCGGCGCGTGCCTGGTGCTGCACGATACCGCGCGCGCATCCGCCGTACCGGCTGGCGTGGCGACCCTGGACCTGGACGGCCCGGCCTGGAACGAGCTGCCGCCCGACGATGGCCAGCCAGCGGCCGCCGTGGCCGAACACGATCTGGCGCTGATGCTGTACACCTCGGGTTCCACCGGTCGCCCCAAGGGCGTGCGCCTGACACACGCCAGCCAGTACTGGACCGTGCGCATGCGGCAGATCGCCACGCCGCTGGCCGACGAACGTACCTTGATCGCCGCCCCGCTTTATCACATGAACGCACTGGCACTGGCACTGCTGGTGCTGGCAAGCGGCGCCAGCGCGGTACTGCTGCCGCAGTTCACGGCGCCGGCGTATATCCGGGCCATCGGACGTTATCGCGCCACCTGGCTGACGGCAGTGCCGCCCATGATCGCCATGATGCTGCGCGAACATGCCCTGCTGGCGGCTACCGACCTGTCGTCGGTGCGCGCGCTGCGCATGGGGTCGGCGCCGGTCAGCGCCAGCCTGTGGCAGCAGATCCATGCCATGCTGCCCAATGCCCGGGTCATCAACGCCTATGGCACGACCGAGGGCGGGCCGGTGGTGTTCGGCCCGCATCCCGATGGCCTGCCCACCCCGCCCACTTCGGTCGGCTACCCGCATCCCGCCGTGCAGGTGCGGCTGGCGCAAGGGCCGCAAGACACGCCCGATACCGGCATACTCGAACTGAAAAGCCCGGGCTTGATGCAGGGCTACCACCAGCGTCCCGACCTGGGCTCGCCCTTCTCGGATGACGGCTATTACCGCACCGGCGACGTGTTCCAGCGTGACGCCAACGGTTTCTACACCTTCGTGGGGCGCCGCGACGATATGTTCGTATCGGGCGGAGAAAACATCTACCCCGCCGAAGTCGAGCGCATGCTCGAACGCCATCCCGCCGTGCAGCAAGCCTGCGTAGTGCCGATCGAAGACGACATCAAGGGCACCAAGCCTGTGGCTTTCGTGGTGCTGCGCGCCGGACAGACCGCCGACGAGGCCTCGATCAAGCAATTCGCGCTGGCCCACGCGCCAGCCTATCAACACCCGCGCCATGTGTGGTTCGTGTCGGCGCTGCCCCTGGCCAGCACCAACAAGATCGACCGGGCGCACCTGCTGCGCGAAGCCGGCGAACGTACCGGCCGCGCTATTGAGCAGGGCGCGGCGTTATCCACCACAGGAAATTCCCATGCACATCCCTAACCTGGCACGCACGCTCTGGTGCGTGGCACTGGGCGTGGCCGCCAATGGCGCGTACGCCACCGACGACGTCACCGTGGCCCTGGCCATTCCCCCCGCCGTCCATGACGGCGCGCCCTACGCGGCCGCCGAGGCGCTGGGCTATTTCAAGCAAGAAGACCTGGACGTCAAGACTATCGTCTTCCAGGGCGCCGGCGCCCTGCTGCCGCAGGTTGCCAGCAAGCGCGTCACGCTGGGCTATCCCACGTCCGAACCGGTCATCTCCAGCTACTTCAACAGCAAAGACCCATTGCCGCTGCGCTACTTCTATAACGGCGTGCCGACCAATACGATGGAATTCGCGGTGCTGGCCGACGGCCCGATCAAGTCGCTGGCCGACCTGCAAGGCAAGAAGGTTGGCGTGGGCGCATTGACATGGGGCACCATCCCCGGCGGGCGCGCCGCGCTGCGCACCGCGGGCCTGCAGCCTGGCCAGAATGTGGAGTTCGTGGCCGTGGGCGCCCTGGCCTCGGGCTTCCAGGCCCTGCGCAGCGGCCAGGTCGATGCGCTGAACTTCAACAGCAGCTGGCACGACATGCTCGAGATGTCGGGCACCAAGATCCGGCGCATCGCCTACCCGGCCGTCTTCAGCGAAACCGCCGGCAACGGCTTCATCGCGCATGAAGACACTTACCGCGACCAGCCCGACCTGCTGGTACGTTTCGCGCGGGCCTATACCAAGGGCCAGATCGCCTGCGAGGCCAATCCCCGCTTCTGCGTGCAAGCCTATTGGCGTGCCCATCCGGAAACGCGGCCAGGCGGCGATGGGGCGACCGAACTGGATAAGGCCAGCACGCTGCTGTCGCGCCGCCTGGCGCGCGTGCTGCACAAACCCGACGGCACCGCCCGCGTACCCGGCCAGTACGACTTGCAGGCGATCCAGGCCGGCATTGCCGCCATGAGCAAGGCCGGCGAGTATCCGTCGGCCGACGTCCCCGTCGATCGCATTTTCTCCAATGAGCTGATCAGCCAGATCAACGACTTCGACGCGCAGGCGGTGCGCGCCCAGGCAAAGGAACAGCAATGAGCGCCATGGCAGACGCCAGCCTGCGGATCACGCCTGTGGACGCCCTGCTGGACGTGCCGCGCCGCATTGTCGCGCGCGGCCTGCCCCCCGGTCCGGCAAAATTAAGCGCCACGCTGCAACACCCGGACGGCAGCCGCTGGCACAGCCAGGCCGAGTTCGAAGTCGGCCCCGATGGCGTGCTGGACCTGGACGCCCAGGCGCCCATCGACGGCGACTGGGACGTGGCCGACGCCATGGCCACAGTATGGTCGATGCGCCGCGAGGCCCCGCCCACCGCGCCCGAGCTCAGCGAAGAAACCGCCTCGCTGGAAATCACGGTAGAACTGAGCGCCGGCGCACTGAATCTGCGCAGTGTGTTCGTGCAGCGCTACGAAGGCTCAGGCATCCAACGCACCGAGCTGGCGGGCCAGTTCGTGGGCACGCTGTACACCCCGGCTACCCCCGGCCCGCACCCGGCCATTGTGGTGTTCAATGGATCCGGTGGCGGCATCCCGCGCCAACGCGCCGCGTTGTATGCCGCGCACGGCTACCTGGCGCTGGCGCTGGGCTATTTCAAGGCACCTGGCCGCCCCGACCATATATCCGAAACGCCGCTGGAATATTTCCAGCAAGCCTTGCAATGGCTGCGGCGCACGCATGCGCCACGCCGTGGCTTCGTCGCGGTTACTGGCCAGTCGCGCGGCGGCGAGCTGTCGCTGCTGCTGGGCGCGCGCTTTCCCGAACTGGTCGGCGCGGTGATTGCCTACGTACCCAGTTCGGTCGTGCACGGCACACTGCGGGCCGGCCGGCCCGGCCAGGCGCCCGACGGGCCGGTGTGGACCTGGCAAGGCCAGCCGCTGCCCAACGTATGGCAAGGAAACCCGCATGCGGACTGGACCGCCTTCCGGCAAGCCCCGGCCGACGGGTCGCCCGTGCGGCAGGAACCTGCCTTCCATACTCCGCTGGCGCATGGGCCCAGTGTGGTGGCCGCGCGCATCCCGGTCGAACGTATCGCCGGGCCCGTCATGCTGGTGTCCGGCACCGACGACGGTTTCTGGCCTTCCACGTATTACGCCGAGCAGGTGGCGGCTACCCTGCACGCGCACGAGCACGCCTGGGCGATAGAACACGTGCGCTGCCAGGACGCCGGCCATGCCATCGGCCTGCCCCATGTGCCTACCACGCTGATCGCCAAGCCGCATCCGGTGGCAGGCCTGCTGCTCAGCGGCGGTGGCAGCGCCGGCGCCAATGCCCGCGCCAACCGCGCCTCGTGGATGGCGGTGCAGCGCTTTCTGCGCGAGGCCGCGGCATGAGCCTGGACCTGCAACTGGACGCCGTGCGGCTGGTCTACCCCAGCCGCCGCGGCGACATCGACGCCCTGGGCCCCATCGACCTGGAAGTGCGTGCCGGCGAATTCGTTGCCGTGCTGGGGCCTTCGGGTTGCGGAAAATCCACCCTGGTGAAGCTGGCCTCGGGCCTGATCGGCCCCAGCGCCGGCCAGGTACGGCTGGGCGGAAAAATTATCGTGGGCCCCAGCCGGCATGCCGGCGTGGTGTTCCAGAAGCCCAATCTGCTGCCCTGGAAAACCGTGGCGCAGAATGTCGGGCTGCCGGCTCGTACGCTGGGGCTGTCATCTGCATCGGCGCCCGCGCGCGTGCACGAACTCCTGCAACTGGTGGGGCTGGAGGGTTTCGCCGACAACTATCCGCACGAACTGTCGGGTGGCATGCAGCAGCGCGTGGGCATCGCGCGCATGCTGATGTCCGACCCCGACCTGCTATTGATGGACGAGCCGTTCGCGGCCCTGGACGCCCTGACGCGCGAATCGCTGACCCTGGAGCTGCAACGCATCTGGAGCCAGTCGCGCAAATCGGTGCTGTTCATTACGCACAGTATTCCCGAAGCCGTGTTCCTGGCCGACCGCATCATCGTGCTGTCACCGCGGCCCGGCCGCATAGTCGAAGACTTCCGCCCAGCCCTGGCGCGCCCGCGCACGCCCGCAACACTGGGCCAAACCGACTTCAACGAAGCCTGCCAGCACTTGCGGCAGCATTTCCTCCATGCCTGAAATCCGCCCTCCATCAACCGTGCGCGGGCCACGCCTGCCGGCACCTGTATACCCCTTGATAAGCCTGGCCGTGCTCGTGCTGGCCTGGGAACTGGCGATCCGCGGGTTCGGCATCCCCGACTACCTGCTGCCCCCGCCAGGAGCGGTATTCCAGGCACTGGTGCAGGGTTTTGCCAGTGGTGCGTTGTGGCCGCATATCGGCACCACACTGGCCGAGGCCGTATATGGCTATGTGCTGGGCTGCGGCCTGGCCGTGCTGTTCGGCGCGCTACTGGCCGAATCCCGTACCTTCGAGCGTTTCTGCTATCCCATTTTCATCGGCCTGCAGGCCATGCCCAAGGTTGCGCTGGGCCCCATCATCCTGGTGTGGTTCGGCTTCGGCATGAGTTCAAAAGTCGTACTGGTGGCGCTGGTGTGCTTTTTTCCGTTGTTCGTCAATACGGTCAACGGTATCAAGCGCACCGATCCCGAACTGCTGGACGCCTGCCGCGCCTATTCGGCCAGCCGGTCCTACCTGTTGCTGCACGTGAAAATCCCGGCCGCGGCCGGCGACATCTTCTCGGGGCTGCAGATCGGCGTGTCGCTGGCCCTGATCGGGGCAGTGGTCGGCGAATTCCTGTCGGCGCAGCAAGGATTGGGCTACCTGATCGCCTCGGCCTCGGTCAGCATGAGCCTGTCCACCATGTTCGCCGGGGTCTTCCTGCTGGCCGCCATCGGACTGACCGGCTCGCTGCTGATGCGCCGGCTGCACCGCCGCGTGGTGTTCTGGGAAGGCGAGGCACGCCAGCGCGAGGCGAACTAGAACGGGGCGGCCCGCGTTCGCGCAGCCTTGCGCCAGGATAGCGGCCGCGCCGTCGTCATGCGTTGGGGCCCGGCTTTGCGCGCGCCATCATCAGGCGATCCAGCGCATTGGCGAAGGCGCGCCGGTCGGCCTGGCTGAAAGCCGCCGGTCCGCCCGTGTCGATACCGGCGCTGCGCAGCTCTTCCATCATGTCGCGCATCGACAGGCGTTCACGAATCGTATCGGGGGTGTAGCGTTCGCCGCGCGGGCTGAGCACCAGTGCCTGTTTGTCCAGCGCCTGCGCCGCCAGAGGGATGTCACCCGTAATCACCAGGTCGCCGGCAGCGGCATGCTCGACGATATAGCTGTCGGCCACGTCGAAGCCGTGCGGCACCTGGATGGCGCGGATCCAGGTCGATGGCGGCGTACGCAGCATCTGGTTGGCCACCAGGGTCAGCGGCCGCTGCCAGCGCTGCGCGGCCCGGAACAAGATTTCCTTGATCACGGCCGGGCAAGCGTCGGCGTCCACCCAGATATGCATGGTTGCGGGCCTTCAGCCCTTCAGGGCGCTTTCCAGCAGGGTATTGATCAATTCATTGACAGCAACGCCGTCGGCGTCTGCTTTGGCGCGCAGGGCGTCGATCAGCGGCTGGCGCAGCTTCACCGGAAACGGCACCAGGCCGGCGGCCTGGTCCAGGCGACGCTGTTCGCGGCGGTCGGGCGCGGCATCGCCGGCATAGCGGCCCGGCGGCTGGGCGGCATTGAGCTTGCCCATCAACTTCAGGGCTTTGGTCTTTTCGAGATCGGTTTTTTTCATGGCGGTCGGCGGGGGTGGACAGGCGCGGGTTGTCCGGCGGCGAAAGCGCCGGGTGCACGCTTGTACCATGTCCGGCGCCAAACTGCTGGCCGCGGGGCAAAGCGGGCCGAACCGCTAGTTTAGAATGGCTTGCGTCTAGCCACTACGGAATGCCCATGGAACACCCCGTTCGCCTTACCCAGTACAGCCATGGAGCCGGTTGCGGCTGCAAGATCTCGCCCAAGGTGCTCGACGTGATCCTGGCCGGTAGCGGCGCGCAGAATCTCGACCCCAAACTGTGGGTGGGCAATGCATCCCGCGACGATGCCGCCGTCTATGCGCTGGACGACGAGCGCGGCGTGGTCTCGACCACCGATTTCTTCATGCCCATCGTCGATGATCCGTTCGACTTCGGCCGCATTGCCGCCACCAATGCCATCAGCGACATCTACGCCATGGGCGGCGATCCCCTGCTGGCCATTGCCATCCTGGGGTGGCCCGTCAATGTGCTGCCACCCGAAGTGGCGCGCGAGGTAGTCCGTGGCGGACGCGCGGCCTGCGATGCAGCCGGCATAGCCTTGGCGGGCGGACATTCCATCGATGCCCCCGAACCGATCTTCGGCCTGGCCGTCACGGGCGTGGTCGACAAAGCCCGCCTCAAGCGCAACGATACCGCCACGGCCGGCTGCAAGCTGTACCTGAC
>DASPIV010000725.1:0-4949 GCA_035628955.1 Bordetella sp. | reverse complement strand
GACGCCTTGCGCAGCGTTCAATACGCGGGTGGTGGGCGCGAAACTGTATCCAATGCTTTGGTAGCCGCCGGGGCAATTGTTGAATGCAAGGTTGAACGGCCGGGTTGCCGTCGTGCTGCCTATGCCGCTGAACGCGGTCAGCGAGACCGTCGGAAACACCACATTTACGTTCGGCGTAGTGCAGGTCCCCCCCGCAACCAGGGCAATGGTGTTCGGCAGTGCCTGGGCGATCCGGTAGGTCAGGCTTCCCACTGAGGTCAGGCTCCCGTTGGTCTGCAGGTGCCGCAAATACATCGGATCGAAAATCGTGACCATCGCGGGCAATACTGCATTCTGGCGCCGGTACAGGCGAATCTGGACGTCGGCCCCCACGAAGAAGACTTGGCCGTTGTTATACGAAATGGGAAAAGACACGGGCGGCGTCTGCTGCCCGCCCGTGGCGATCGTCAGGGGCTGCCAATCCGAGCCCTGGCCGTTGGCGGTGAAACGCCAGCGTGCCACGTAACTCAAGGCCGGGTCGTTGGTCCTGTACAAGGCATAAGTCTGGCCATCGACATTCACCGAGCCTTCCCGTACGTACGGCGGGTACCCCTGCACCGTCAGTTGGGCCGTGCCCGCGGACTGCAGCAGCGGCAAAGGCGTGCATCGCCATGCGGTGGGATTCGGCGCGGTCAGCCATGGCCCTATCGGGTCGCCGATTTTCGCATCCCGGCCCACGAATATCGTGGCGGGGCTGAAGTACTGATAGTAGATATGGCCTGACGAACTGGCATCGCGATGGCAATCGGCCCAGAAGCCGTCGGCGTGCGCCGCGCAGGCTGACAAGGCCAATGCGGCCAGCCCCCAGCGGGCGCCGGCATGCCGCCGCGTTTTAGTTTGCATCATGTTCCGCTCCTGTGAGTGCGCCGCAGGTGGCGTTCAACTCGCGAAAGCCCGCCGTGCGCGGCGCGGCGATCCGGCTCACGTCGTACGGCACGGCACAGTTTTTCCCGGCCCCGTCGCCCCACTTGACCCTTAGGGTTCCCTGGCGGGCCGGCAGGCGCACCAGTGCCTGGCCCGCCTGCGCCACGAAGCCGATGTTGTTGCCTTCCTGGTCCAGTACGGCAGCGCCGAATGGCAGGGTACTGCCTTGGGCATCGGTAAGCGTCATCAACACGGAATAACCGCGCTCGGTCTCGAATCGCACCAGCGCGATGGCGCCAGCGGTAGGCGCCAGGCGCCGGCTGGTCTCTTTGAGCTCTACGTCGGTAGAAAGCCCCTTGGGATCGATTTCGACCGTATTCTGGCGATAGGGGCTCAGGTAAGGGACGATGGCGCGGCCACGGCGGTTGAGACGTACGCCGCTGTAATTGGTGACGCGAGCCCCGCCGGCATCTTTGGCCTCGACCAAGGCCGCGGTCTCGCCCAGCATGGGGCCCAATACCACCCCGCCCGAGTAGGCGACTACGCCGCCCGATACGCTAGCGCTGTATTGCTTGTAGCCACTTCCGCCGGACACGCTTGCCCCCATGTTGCCAAACGGCGCCGACCAGGATCCGGAAGCTCCACCGGTGGTCGCACGCGGCCCCGGCCGGCCCTCGACCGTACTGGCATAGGCGCTGTAGCCGAACTGCTGATCGTTGCCCGCCACGCCCGAAAGGGACGTCTGCAAGCCCTGGGAATGATTATCCCGGCTGTAGTTGGCGCTGAGCGTCGGCGATCCCACAGCGGAACCCAGTGGCACTGACAGGGTCAGCATGACCTGATTGTTCCACTCTCCCGAAGCCAGGTTGCGCGTTCGCCCGGCACTGATGCCGTAATTCAATTTCCTGTAGCGATTGTTGTACTGGGCCTGGAATTCGGTATCGGCCCCGCTTCGGCCCCAGTAATCCTGGCGCGACGCATTCAGGCTTAGCGCGCCCCAGCCGTCGGGCAGGGTCTGAGTCAGGCTCAACTGAAAACGATAGCGCCGGTTTTCCAGTAATCGATATGGCCAGTCGGGATCGCTGCCTGAAAGCCCGCGCAAGACAAATGCGTCGGTGGCTTCGTAATAACCAGCGCTGGAATATCGGTAGGCCGCCAACGCAACGTTGGTACTGATCACGGGCAGTATGTTCGAATAGGCCAGCCGTAGGCGATGGCCATTGTGGCCGGTGTCGTCGTCGATCTCGGTGCGGGCGTAGATCAGGTCGGACGAAAACGCACCCAATCGCGTATTCAGCCCCACTCCGCCCGCCACCGCGTTGTATCCATCGGCGGCGGTAACACCGGTGTAGCCGGTCACCACATTGGAAAACCCGTGTCGCAAGGTGCCCATGAAGATCGAGGGCGTGTCGTCGACCACGTTATTGCGGAACTGTCCGGCCGTCAGGCTGTAGCGCGTTACGCCGGGGCGCAGCAACTCCGGCATGGACGCGAATGCCACGGTAAATGTGTGTTCGCTGCCATCGGCCTCGGTAACCGTCACCCTCAGGTCGCCACCGAACCCGGTGGGATACAGGTCATCCAGAATGAACGGTCCTGGCGGCACGGTGGTTTCGTAGATCAGGTTGCCCTGCTGCGTAATGCGCACCCTGGCGTTGCTGTTGGCGATACCCTGCACCACGGGCGCGAAGCCGCGCTGCGAATCGGCATACATGCGGTCTTCGGACGACAGTTGCATGCCTCGAAAACTCAGGCTCTCGAAAACCTGCCCGTCGGTGATCGCGTCGCCCACGGTCAGGCGGCTGCGCCATGGCACGATGCCCCGCTCGGCATAGGCGGCAATACCCTGGTACGACGTGCCGCGCCCGCTACCGGCATTCAGCGCGCTTCGGTAGCGAAGCCGCCATTTCCCGACGTTAAGCCCGGCCCGCAGGCCCAGGTAATGGCTAGTATCGCTGCCCAGCGAAGACGAAGAATTGGCGGTGTGATAGGCCAGGTAATCGTATTGCAGCATGCCCGCCGTAATGCCATCGTCCCAGAGTTCGGGGCTGACATAGCCGCGGGCGTGCCGCCGCAGCAGCATTTGCGGGGCCACCATATTCAACCGCAGTTCGGCACTGTCGAAGCTGGCTTGCGCGCCTTCGATAATATCTTCCAAGGGCCGGCATAGCGGCCCTTGCTGCAGCATTGCGCGTACATCAGTGTCCAGGTTGTCCAGGGTGAAGCCCACACTGTCCAGCAATTGAATATCGAAACAGGGCTGCGCTGCGCCGGCACCGGTCTGGGGCAGGCGAAAATCAATCGGGTAGCGGCCTTTCCATACATCATTCAGCGTCACGTCGACCCGATGCACTCCCTCGGGCATGGCAGTGCCCTTCGAGAACATCCGGATATCCACTGGCGAGCGCAGGAACGATTCGTCGAATTCGACCTCGGCGCCGTGTACCGGCGCGTAGCAAGCCAAAGTGATTACCGCAGTGATCGCCAGCCGCCACCATGGGGCTACCTGGCGGGCTGGGTCTGCTGGCATGATGCTGCACTCTTGCTCTGTCCGGGCGTATCGCCTCCGAAGTCATTGATGACGCGGTAGTCCACCGTCAGACCAGCCGGCGCCGCCCCCTTTAGCGGCAGATCGAACGCCCGTACGCTTGCGGGTGCCAGCATCCGGTCTTGCTGGGTGGGCAACTCGCCGGCAATACTGCCGTCCGCACGGCGCAATACCAATGAGCGAAAAGTAATGTGGTATGGAGTGGGATTGGCTATTTGCAATTTCCGGCCGGCGGCATCGTAGCTGAAACATAACTGTTCATGTGCCCGATCCACGGCGGCAGCCAGCCCAGGCGGCCGATAAAACACCTTGATGCGGGTGCGAAAAGAAAAAGTCAATAAATTGTCGCCCGCTGCCAGATTATCGGCAGGCTTCGGCGGTATCTCCACGACGTTCAGCCAGAACAGGCTTTCATGCCGGCGCTCGGCAACATCGCCGGTGCGGATAATGCGCAGTGCCTGGCCTTTTTGCGCGTCGATGCGCGCCACCGGCGGCGTCAGCACGAAAGGCGACTTGGCCTGTTGGGGGGTGGCTCCGAAATCGCCGTCGTCGATCCAGGCCTGCATCAGCACCGGCTGCTTGCCGTTGTTCTGCAGTTGTACGGTCACTTCGCCGGCCGCTCCATCGATAACCACGCGTGTCCCGTGGATCACGATGCCGGCGGCAGACATCCCTGCCCAGCCCCATAAGGCCAGGGCCATCGAATATTTGATTAATGAGATCATGGGGTGGGACGCCTATGGCCGTTGGATAGAAAGCCGTGCGGGCGCACAGGTTTCCATGCAGCCCAATCAGCACGGCGCCACTTGCGGGTATTGAGCGCGGTACTCGTTCGAGAAGCTGCCGTGCCGCAGGGCACGGCGATCAGGAAAGCATGGCTTCAAGGGGCGGCAAGAGCCCCCTGGCAGCACCAGACGTCAAGGACTGCTGTTAACAGAGTGGAACCGACTATTATTCCGGGCCGCAGACAAAACGATAATTTGCCTGGGCCATCATACGCCCTGGAATTCAAACTGGGGAACAAGAGCCCCTGCGATTTTCATTGCGCCATCAACTATGGCGGAGCGGCTGCCTGGCGAAGAAAATACGCTTTATCAATAAGACAATCCACGAACGGATTGGCTGATTGGCTCGGTTTTTCGGGCGAATATCCGTGCCGAGCGTCCTTCGTGTCGGTTTACCGAGGCCGGACGAAAATCACTCGTATTGAATCGTGTAATCCACCCGCGTTCCCACGGTGCCCGCCGTGACCGGGCCGGTAGCATAATACTGAGCGAAATAAGACAGCGTTCCGGCACCGCTGGAAATATCGACCGCGGCATCGGCCTGTTTCGGCTGGCCCACCGCGATCGGTGCGGAAAGCGCATTGAGCAACTGCACCTGCACATTGCTGGCCGTGCCTGTGACGTTATTCAAGTGACCGGTGGTGGCATCGACGCTGGGGCCCATTTCGAAATGCGTGTGCGCGGTATCCAGGGTCGTGCCGGCGCAGCCCGAC
>DASPIV010000724.1:0-7887 GCA_035628955.1 Bordetella sp. | reverse complement strand
TGCGCAATTCGAAATTCGCCCGCGCAGAGCGGCTGTCGCAGTCCGGATGGAATCGTCGCAAGCGAGTAGGGGTAGGGCGGTGCAGTGGCTCTCATGTGGTCAGCAAGACCGGCCGGCATGCGTGGTACTGTAGAAAGCCTGGAACCCTTATCCGAGGCGTCGAATCATGAGCAAATCACAGATCGATGCCCCAGTCGGCGTCGTCAATATTCAGGTCGGGGCCCTGACCGGCCCCAGCGATGCGGTAATGCTGCGCCTTACCTGCGCTCTCGACGATAGCGCCGCTTTCGGCAACGATGCCGCCACCTCGCAAGTGAAAATCTACACATTGACCAAGCAGCAGGCGGAAGACCTAGTATTGCAGCTGGGTAACGCCTTGCGCTGGATCCAAGGCAAGCCACACGACCGTTTCCATTGACGCTAGCCCGGCAAGCGCGGCTGCGCCTGGGTGCCGCATGCCGGCGTTCTTGCAAGCTCGAGCAGGGCGGGAAGTTATTGCATTGTGAAATGTCGGTTGACTTATGCCCGCAGGAGGTCCATAGTGGGCCTGATCTTCAAGTGTCGTGATCGTAGTGCGGTCATGCACGGTTAACGTGCCATCATTGTCCACAGTCCTTCCTTGATCGTCTTTTTCGAGCGATCGCTCGTGTGTTTTTGATATTAAGGAAGTAATTATGGAAACTGGCATCGTCAAATGGTTCAACGCCGACAAAGGCTTCGGTTTCATCATGCCCGAAAATGGCGGCAAAGACCTGTTTGCCCATTTTTCGGACATTGAAAGCGAAGGCTTCAAGTCGCTGGAAGAAAACCAACGCGTAAGCTACGTGGCTTCGCAAGGCGCCAAAGGCCCCCAGGCCACCAAGATTCGCGTCCTGTAAGGGATTCGATCTGCGAAAAAAGCCCTCTCCGGAGGGCTTTTTTCATGGTGGGGCGTCGTTGCCCCGGCCATACCGCTTAGCCTGGGCCGTCAAGCAATTGCTTCAATTGCGCCAGCAACATGGCATCGAGCGCCTGCATGGCAACCTCGACCCGGGCGAATGCCAGGCTGATGCGCGTGCCGTCTTGCGCTCGCAAGGCATCGGTCAGTTGGTCGAAGGCGTGTATTTCGTGCTCGTCATGGCCCAGAAAACTGATCGTGCCCTTGGCTCGGTGTACCTGCTGGCGGGCGCTCGCGTAGTCGCCGGCATCGATGGCGCGGCGCATGTCCGCCAGGTCGGTTCGTGCATGGGCCGTGGCCAGCTCAAGCAAGGTTTGCCGGGTGGCAATGTCGGGGTACAGCAGCAATACGGCGTCGATATGGGGCATGCTTCAAGGCCCCGCCTTCTGGCCGAATTTCTCTTTCAAGTACAAGGCCAGCGCCAAATCGTCGGACAAGTCCAGTTTTTTCATCGCGCGCCGCTTGTGGGTGCTGATGGTTTTCTTGCTGCGCAACAGGCGGGCGGCAATCTGCGTAACCGACAAGCCCTGGGCGATCTGCCGCAGTACTTCGATTTCGGCCGCCGTGAGGCGGGTGTCGGGGTGTCGGGGCCTGTCCTGGCGCAGGGCGCCGTTCTTGTAGGTGATGAAGCCTGAGGAGCTGGGGTTGCAGGCTGCGCGTATGACATCGACAAGGGTCGGCATTGATGCGGACTTGGGCAAATAGCCGTTGGCCCCTGCCCGGAAAGCCGCATATTCGGTTTCGGCCGGAGCGCCTGCAGAAAAGGTAATGACGGCCATGTCCGGGCACTTGCGGCGCAGGCGGCGGATGAAATCCACGCCGTCCCAGGCCTGCGTGGGCAGGTAAAAATCAACCACCGCGACGTCGCAAGGCCGGCGCTCAAGGCCGCGCATCAGCGCCTCGGAGGTGGTCTCGGCGTGGACAATGTCGAAATCGGGTTGTGAACGCAGGTAGGCGGCAACTCCCAGGGTGATGACCGGATGGTCGTCCAGGATGGCGATGCGTACCCGATCGCTGGAGCCGGAAAGCAGCATGTAGCGCCGTCCCACCGCAGGAGGCAGCGCGGTGGAATCCGGGGGGCTGGGCGCCGGAAATAGGGGCAGAATCATGTTTGGCAGGCAACTGTCGGGTATTCGGCCGCCGAGTCATCGGCAGCGGCGCCGACGATCGGGTGATGTCACCGAAGTATCTGCCAAACCGGACATGTCCGGACTCAGGCATTTTTTACTTTGCTTGACGTAAATGCTGAAACCCGCATATAGCTGCCCATGCCTTGCGCACGGGGACGGCGGGCGCCGAAGATGCTACAATATTCGATGATCGGCATGCACTATTGCGTGCCCAGTTTCCAGGCGGCCACAGCATGATTTTTTGCCCGATGCGAACTACGACAGGAAACTTCCGCCCCATGTCGCGTTAGTTTCTTATCGAGCGTCGGGTTCCGCCATGTCAGGCAGGCGGCGGGCCCAAGCAAGCAACCAGACGAAACGCGGCGGACAGCCGCGTTTGTCGTTTCTTCCCCAGGAATTCTTCGATGGTACAGATCACATTGCCCGATGGTTCTCAGCGCCAGTTTCCGGCTCCCGTGACGGTGGCCGAGGTCGCTCAGTCCATCGGCACCGGCTTGGCCAAGGCCGCCCTGGGTGGCCGCGTGACGCTGCCTGGCGGCGAACCCAGGCTGGTCGACACCAGCTTCCGTCTGGACCAGGACGCGCAATTGGCCATCGTGACTGCCAAAGACCCCGACGGGCTCGACCTGATCCGCCACTCCACCGCGCACTTGCTGGCCTATGCCGTTAAAACGCTGTTCCCCGATGCGCAAGTCACTATCGGGCCGGTCATCGACAACGGGTTCTACTACGATTTTTCGTACAAGCGGCCGTTTACGCCAGAGGACCTGGCGGCGATCGAAAAGAAAATGACCGAACTCGCGCGCAAAGACGAGCTTGTCACGCGCGAGGAGTGGACGCGCGACGATGCGGTGGCTTACTTCAAGAGCATCGGCGAAGCCTATAAGGCCGAGATTATTGCGTCGATTCCCTCCAATGAGCCGCTCAGCCTGTACCGCGAAGGCGATTTCATCGACCTTTGCCGCGGTCCGCACGTTCCGTCCACGGGCAAGCTGAAGGTTTTCAAGCTGATGAAAGTAGCCGGTGCCTACTGGCGCGGCGACAGCAACAACGAGATGCTCCAGCGCATCTATGGCACGGCCTGGGCCACCAAAGACGAGCAGGACGCCTACCTGCACATGCTCGAAGAAGCCGAGCGCCGCGACCACCGCAAGATCGGCCGCGACCTCGATCTGTTCCACTTCCAGGACGAAGCGCCGGGCCTGATCTTCTGGCACCCCAAGGGTTGGGCATTGTGGCAGCAAGTCGAGCAATACATGCGCGCGGTGTATCGCGACAACGGTTACCAGGAAGTCAAGGCGCCGCAGATTCTCGACCTCTCGCTCTGGAAAAAGACCGGGCACTGGGATAACTATCGTGAAAACATGTTCACGACCGAGTCCGAGAACCGCGTCTACGGGCTCAAGCCCATGAATTGCCCGGGCCATGTACAGATTTTCAACGCCGGGCTGCATTCGTATCGCGAACTGCCGCTGCGCTACGGCGAATTCGGCCAATGCCACCGTAATGAGCCGTCCGGTTCGCTGCACGGCATGATGCGGGTGCGTGGCTTCACACAAGACGATGGCCATATTTTCTGTACCGAAGACCAATTGCAGGACGAATGCGCCGATTTCACGGCGCTGTTGCAGAAGGTCTACCGCGATTTCGGGTTCAACGAAGTGCTGTACAAGGTGGCCACCCGGCCCGAGAAGCGCATCGGCAGCGACGAGATCTGGGACAAGGCCGAAACGGCCCTGATGGAAAGCCTGCGGCGCACCGGCTGCGAATTCGAGATTTCGCCGGGCGAAGGCGCTTTTTACGGCCCCAAGATCGAATACACGCTGAAAGACGCCATTGGCCGGCATTGGCAATGCGGCACCGTGCAGGTGGATTTTTCCATGCCGGTGCGGCTGGGCGCCGAGTACGTCGACGCCCATGACCAGCGCCGCGCGCCGGTCATGCTGCACCGGGCCATTCTGGGTTCGCTCGAGCGTTTCATCGGCATGCTGATCGAAAACCACGCCGGCGCGATGCCGCCTTGGCTGGCGCCGGTGCAGGCCGTGGTGTGCTGCATTTCCGAGCCTTCGGCCGATTATGCTGCACAAATAACACAAAGCCTGAAAAAACAAGGCTTTAGGGTGCAGTCCGATTTGCGTGGTGAAAAAATCACTCGTAAAATCCGCGAGCACAGCCTGCAAAAGGTACCGTACCTCCTTGTCGTGGGTGACAAGGAAAAGCAGAACGGCACGGTTGCCGTCCGCGGTCTGGGTGGACTCGATCTCGGCGTCATCGCGCTTGATGACTTCGCGGCCCGCCTGACCGAAGACGTCGCGACCCGCCGGAATGTCATTCAATCCGAAAGCAGTGCTACTTAAATCTTTTAGGAGTCGTCAACATCGCCACTGAAAAAGCCAATCGCATCAACGGTGAAATCCGTGTCCCCGAGGTGCGCCTGATAGGTCTGGACGGAGAACAGCTCGGTATCGTCAAGCTGGCCGACGCGTTCCGTCTTTCCGAACAAGCCGATGTCGATCTGGTCGAAATCGCGCCCAACGCCGATCCTCCAGTCTGCCGTCTGATGGACTATGGCAAGTTCAAGTACCAGGAACAGAAGCGCCAGGCCGAAGCGCGTTCCAAGCAGAAGGTCATCCAGGTCAAGGAAGTGAAATTCCGCCCGGCGACCGACGAGGGCGACTACCAGGTCAAGCTGCGCAACCTGCGCCGCTTCCTGGAAGAAGGCGACAAGGCCAAAGTCACGTTGCGTTTCCGAGGCCGCGAAATGGCTCACCAGGAACTTGGCATGCGTGTGCTCGAACGGGTGCGCGACGACCTGACCGAATTGGCTCAGGTCGAGGCCATGCCGAAGCTGGAAGGGCGTCAGATGGTCATGGTGCTGGCCCCCCGCAAGAAGGCCACGCCAGGCAAGGACGCCGCCGGCTGAGCTTGCGGTCCGCGCGGGGCTGGCCGTGCCGCATCCCGGCCGGCCCTGTCGGCGGGTGCCCGGCGCGGGGTTGCCATTTACGCTACGATGTCGGTTTGGCGCGCTGGTGCCTGGCACGGCGCGCGACCCGGATGTTCATACCATGCATGTCTTATTCGTAATCGACCCCTTGCCGCGCCTGAAGGCCTACAAGGATAGTTCGGTGGCCATGATGCGCGCGCTGGTCGCGCGCGGCCACACGCTCAGCGTGGCAATGCAAGGCGACTTGTTCATCGATGCCGGCGTGGTCCAGGCTCGCGCCACCGCCATTGAACTGGTGCAAGGCGCCGACCTGCATGGCCACGACTGGTGGCGTGATACCGGTGCGGCCCAAGATGTCCCGCTGTCGCGTTTCGACGCGGTGCTGATGCGCAAAGACCCTCCGTTCGACATGGAATACGTCTATTCGACGCATATGCTCGAGTACGCGCAGGGGCAAGGCGCCAAGGTTTTCAACGATGCCGCGGCCATCCGCAACCATCCGGAAAAACTGGCGATCACCGAGTTCACCGAGTTGGCCGCGCCCACCTTGGTCACGCGCGACATGGCCCGCATCAAGGCATTTCACGCCCTGCACCAGGACGTGATCGTCAAGCCGCTGGACGGTATGGGCGGCACCGGTATTTTCCGCTTGCAAGCCAGCGAGCCGAATCTGAACGCCATCCTGGAAACCCTTACCGAAGACGGTACGCGCACCATCATGGCGCAGCGCTATATTCCGGAAATCGTGCAGGGCGACAAGCGCATCCTGCTGATTGGCGGCGAAGCCGTACCGTTTTCGCTGGCACGTATTCCGCTGGCCGGCGAAACCCGCGGCAACCTGGCCGCGGGCGGCCGGGGCGTGGCCCAGCCGCTGTCGGCGCGCGACCGCGAGATCGCCGCCATCGTGGCCCCCAGGCTGGCGGCGCGCGGGCTGCTGGTGGTGGGGCTGGACGTCATCGGCGACTATGTCACCGAGGTCAACGTCACCAGTCCCACCTGTTTTGTCGAAATCGCCGAGCAAACCGGTTTCGACGTGGCCGGCACCTTTGCCCAGGCCCTGGAACGCGCCGCGGCGTAAAGGCAAGCCATGACCGGCATCGTCATTGTTGTGCATGCCCCGCTGGGCGAGGCCATGCGCGAGTTCGCCGAACACGTGCTGGGCGAAGCCGGCGGCCCCATGGCCGTACACGACATCCAGGCTGATGACACGCCTGCCACGCAAGTGCCCGCCGTGCTGCGGGATATCCGCGCTGCCGACCAGGGCGCCGGGGTATTGGTGCTTACCGACCTGATAGGCGCCACGCCCGCGAATATCGCCAAGCGGGCGGTTGCCGATGCGCAGGCGCAAGGTACCCAATGCTGTGTCGTCGCGGGCCTGAATACATCGATGCTGCTGCGGGCCTTGACTTCGCGCGGCCTCAGTTTGGCGGATACCCGCGAGAAGGCCCTGGCAGGCGGCGTGCAGGGCTGTTTGCGGGTAGACTGAGCGGCCGTTTTTTGCCCTATTATGTCGGTGCATGACCCGGGCCGTACGGCGGCATGCGTATGCTGCGGCGGGATTGGCCATGCCGGGCTGTGTTTACCTGAGTTCTATGCCTATTTCTGACATCGTCATTTCCAACAAGCTGGGCCTGCATGCCCGCGCTGCTGCCAAGCTGACCCAACTGGCCAGCAAGTTCGGCAGCGAGATCTTCATCTCGCGCGGGGCAAAGCGTGTCAATGCCAAGAGCATCATGGGCGTGATGATGCTGGCAGCCGGGCAGGGGGTTACCGTCAGGCTCGACGCCTCGGGCGGCGATGCCGAGCAGGCGCTTTCCGAAATCCAGAACTTGTTCGACAGCAAATTCGGTGAGCACGAATAACATGCCTTCAGATCCCGCCCCGGCATCGAGCTCGGCGGGGTGCGCCGTGGTGGCGCTGCATGGCAAGGGCGTGGCGCGCGGATACGCCATCGGCCGCGCGGTTGTCATGGGGGCTGCTTCGCTGGAAGTGGCCCACTACCGTATTGCCGCTGAAGATGTTGTCGCCGAAAGCGAGCGCCTGACCCAGGCCTTGTCCCTGGCCCAGGCCGACCTGCTGCAAATGGCAGACACCCTGCCTGCCGACGCGCCACGCGAGCTCGGCGCCATGCTGAATGTGCACCGCCTGTTGCTGGCCGACCCTTTGCTGGCCGAACAGACCCTTGCCCTGATCGCCGAGCGCCATTACAACGCCGAGTGGGCTTTGGCCGCGCAAGGCCAGATCCTGGGCGAGCAGTTCGACGCCATGGAAGACGAATACCTGCGCGAGCGCGGGGCCGATGTCCGGCAAGTGATCGAGCGCGTGCTGCAGGTGCTTTCGGGCAGCACGGCCATGCTGCCTGAAGCCGACTCGCTCGACGGCAATGATCCGCTGGTGGTCGTGGCGCACGATATCTCGCCGGCCGATATGCTGCGGCTGCGCGGCGGCCGCTTCGCGGCCTTTATCACCGATCTGGGCGGGCCTACTTCGCATACCGCCATCGTCGCGCGCAGCATGGGTGTGCCCGCCGTGGTGGCGCTGGGCAACGTGCGCGAACTGGTCCGCGACGGCGATACCCTGGTCGTCGATGGCGCTGCCGGCGTAGTGCTGGTGAACCCGTCGCCGCGCATGCTGCAGGAATACCGCGACCGCCAGGTCGCTTATACCGCGGAACGCGCCGAACTGGCGCTGCTGCGCGACGAGCGTGCCGTCACACTGGACGGCATCGATATCGTGCTCAATGCCAATATCGAACTGCCCGACGAAGCCGCCGCGGCCCTGGCCGCGGGCGCACATGGGATAGGGCTGTTCCGCAGCGAGTTCTTGTTCATGGGGCGGCGGTCTTTGCCCGACGAAGAAGAGCAATACCAGGCCTA
>DASPIV010000723.1:0-4081 GCA_035628955.1 Bordetella sp. | reverse complement strand
GTGCCATATCTGCGATACCGAGAACGACCCCAGCGGCAAGGGATGCGGCACGATGCGCAAAGGGTGCAGATCGGCGAAGGTTCGCGCCACTCTATGCGCCACCGTGGCGATCAGATCGGTAGCCGCCAGCATCGCGGGAATGGCCAGCATGTGCGGCACCTGCACCGCCACTTCGCGCGACACGCCCATGCTCTGCATGACGTCCTGCAGCACCCGTTCGCGGGCGCCGTTCTGCCGGGGCATCGAAAGATGCCGGCAAGAGGCGTAGCGTTCCACCGTCAAGGTATCGGCCAACAACGGATGCTGCTCGCGGCACAGGCAAACATAGCCATCATCGAACAAGGCCTGCCGGTACAAGGGAAACGTGACGGCCGGCACTGCCGAAAGCACCAGGTCCACCTTGCCGGCCAGCAGCATTTCTTCCGGCATCCAGTGATCGATAGCGTGTACGGTCAGTGACACAGCCGGCGCGGCTTCGCTCAGCTTGCGCACCAGCGCGGGCAACAACACCAGCGAAACATAATCGGTAGCGCCGATACTGAAGTGCGCGCGCGCCGTCTGCGCATCGAAATCCGCGGGCGAGCCCAAGGCATTCAGCGCCAATATCGCCTGGCGCACGTGTTCGGCGATCTCGAGCGCCTTGTGCGTTGGAACAACGCCGCGCCCGTCGCGCAGGAACAGGGCGTCGCCAAAAACAATGCGCAGCTGCGCCAACCCTTTGCTGACGGCCGACTGGCTGGCATCAAGGCGCTTGGCGGCACGGGTGACATTTCTTTCGGCAAGCACCGCATCAAAAATCAGCAGCAGATTCAAATCGATATTTTTTGCAATCATGGGGCTTCCCCAAGGCACGTAGCCGGGCCGCGCATTGTGATAATCAACTATTCCAGATCGGAATCGAAATAGCCAAGTTCTTGGATCAACAGAATGCCGATAAAGACGCCGCCGGCCAAATGTGCGGCGAAGGCCGAATTTAGCGGATTTTGGCGGTGCGGCTGAGCACGCGTGCTGGGATGAAGCTTACCCAGGCGCAATATCCGGCGCGGGGTAGATTATTGACACTGCAATCCCAACTATTCAGCATACTGATCATAAGCCGGCGCGGCGGCTACTGGCCCGCCACTACCCGCCCGCCGGCAATTTTTTGAACAGCTGAATGCAGGAGCAGTGAAATGAAAACCCGGATAGATGGCGGTTGGGTGGTCGGCTTCAGGGACGGACGGCATGAGGTTCTGCACAATGCCTGTGTGGTGTACGAAGGCGAGCGCATAGTCTACGTCGGCCACGACTACCCCGAGCCCGTGGACCATATCATCGACGCAAGCAGCTCGCTGGTATCGCCCGGCTTTATCGATACGCATGTCCATTCGGGCCATCGCGCCCTGCACAAACTGCTGGCCGATACCGGGCGTCCCGACCTGTTTGGCCAGCCTTACATGGATGTAACGATTCCGCGCGCGGGAACGAAGATCCAGGGCTATCCCAACTATCTGGCGCGCGACGAAGCGGCGGCCGACCCGGGGATCGCATTGCATGCGGCTTTCACCGTCAGCGAACTGCTGCGCAACGGCGTCACGACCTTCGTCGAACTGGGCGGCCATGTCGTGGTTCAGGAAGCGCTGTGGAAACAATGCGAGTCATTGGGAGTGCGCGGTTATCTCGGCCCCGGCTACGATAGCGGACGCTGGGCCTCTGACCAGGACGGCAACCTGACACGCGAACCTTATCCCGACGGCGGGCTGCACCTGTTCAACGACGCGATCGACTTCATACAGCGCGTCAAGCTGTATGGCAACGATCTGGTGCATGGCATTCTGGTGCCGCGCGAAGTCGAGAATTGCAGCGTGGATATCTTGCGCAGGACTGTGGCGGCGGCACGCGAGCTCGGCGTTCCCATGGCGACGCATGCGGGATACAACGTCATCGAGTTCTACGAAACCGTCCGGCAACACCGCAAGACCCCCATCGAACTGCTGGACAGCGTGGACATGCTGACGCCGTCGCTGAACATCGGCCACGCCAACCTGATCTCTGACAGCCCCAGGCTGAACTATTCGGGTGGGCGCGACCTGCAACGCATGGGCGACAACCAGGTTTCCATTTCGCATTGCCCGATCAACATCGTGCGCCGGGCGCGCGTACTGGACTCATGGAAGAAATATCGCGAAGCAGGCGTCAACATGACTATCGGCAGCGACACCTACCCCCGCGACATGGTCATGAACATGCGTACCGCGTCTTACCATGGCAAGGTCATGAGCCACGACCTGACCACCGCTACCGCCGAAGAAGTATTCGAGGCGGCCACGCTGGGAGGCGCCCGGTCTCTGGACCGTGCCGACATAGGCCGGCTGGCGCCTGGCGCGCGCGCCGATATCATTGCCATCGACCTCGCCCGCAAAGATGTGTTGCGCTATGGCCCCATCTGGGACCCGATCCGCAGCCTGGTCGAATGCGGAGTCGGCGACGATGTCGCCCTGGTCATTACCAACGGGGTCGTCAGAATGCGCGACAGCATCATTCCGGATACCGACCTGGGCGCGCTGCGGGCCACGGCCCAGGCGTTTGCGGAAAACGTATGGGGAAAGCTGCAGGACTGGGATCCGCTCAAGCGCACCGCCCGCAGCATGTGCCGGCCCTCGTTCTGCCCGGACTGCGATTAGAACCGGCCGCCACGGCGATTTACACAGTTCCATAATGGTTCCGGCAATCCGCCGCGAGCCGCATAGCGTGACTAGGGGAAATCATCATGTTCAATATCCGACTCCGTACCGCGGCGGGCACGGCTGCCCTTGCAGCTTTGCTACTGCCGGCCGCGCACGCCAGTGACCCGGCCGCGGTCTATCCCGACCGGCCCATACGTATCGTGGTGCCTTATGGCGCGGGCGGTGCGGCCGATATCCTGGCACGCGTGCTGGCCGAAGGGCTGACGAAAGAATGGCATCAGTCCGTCATCGTAGAGAACAAGCCGGGCGGTGTAGGCACCATCGGCACCACACTGGTGGTCAAAGCCGCGCCAGATGGATATACCTTGGTTTCAATGCCGGTATCGGACCTTGCGGTGAATCCGCACTTGTACCGTCGCCGGCCATTCGATGTACTGAAAGACCTCTCGCCCGTCAGCAAGGTCGGCGCAGTGCCGAACATTCTTGTGGTCTCGAAGACACTGGGCGTGCGCGACGCCAAGGGGTTGATCGCCGCCGCCCGGGCCAAGCCGCCGGGCACCATTACTTATTCGTCACCCGGCGTGGGCAGCCAGGCTCACCTGGCTGCCGAGATATTCAGTGAACGTGCGGGCATCAAGATGCTTCATATCCCCTACAACAGCGTCTCGGCCGCGCTCACGGACGTGGCAGGCGGCCAAGTCGATGTGATGTTCTCGCAGCTTCCCACCGCGCTGCCGTTCATTGAAGCGGGAAAAGTCCAGGCGCTGGGCATGGCCACCGAAGCAAGGTCGGTCCTGATGCCTGATATGCCGACCCTCAAAGAAGCCACGGGGCTCTCATTCGGCGACGCGATTTCCTGGTCTGGACTCATGGCCCCGGCCGATACTCCGCTGGCCCTGCGCCAGAAAATAGCGCAAAGCGTGTCCCGTGTCATGCAGTCCGCCGAGGTGCAGCAGAAGCTGGCCGCACTCGGGACCGTAGGACTGGGCGGCACGCCGCAAGAACTCAGCCAGGCCATCAGCGATGACTATCAGCGCTATGGGGAAATCGTCCAGCGGCTGGATATCCGTCTGGACTGAGCTACCCGGCATGCAGAGCCGCCTGGCCTGCATGCCGGACGCCGCCGCGCATTCCGTGCGGCGGTTGCGGCCGGCATCAAAGCCTACTGCTTGACGGCATACAGGTACACTTCGACGCGCCGGTTGGCGGCACGCCCTTCGGCGGTGGCGTTGTCGGCAATGGGGTCGTTTGCCGCGCGGCCTTCGATCGTCATGCGGGCCGGCGCCACGCCCTGCGAGCCCAGGTAAGCGGTGACGCTGCGCGCGCGGTTCTCGGACAGGGTCTGGTTGTGCGCGGCGGAGCCGGTACTGTCGGTGTGGCCCACGACCTTGGCGCGCAGCTCGGGGTGCTGGCTC
>DASPIV010000722.1:0-2594 GCA_035628955.1 Bordetella sp. | reverse complement strand
CGTCGCTGACGGCCAGCGGCGTGCTGCCGCGCCGCGCCACGTCGTCCGCGCTGCGGGCCACGGCGTCGGGCAGCGCCCCGCCGTGCTGCGCCAGCCACGCGGCGATGGCGTCGACCGCGCCCTTGCGCAGGCGGCGCGCGCCCATGTCCACTCCGCTCATGCGGGTCTGGGCCGAGAACGGCACCGGCTCGACGGCTTCGCGCATCGATTGCCCCGCCTGCCCCGGACGCTGCGCCAGCGCCACGATGCTGCGGCCTTCGGGCGTGTCGTCGGCCAGCGACGCCAGCAGCGCCGCGGCCGCCAGTTCATCGACCGTCACGCCGGGCGCGGGCAGGAAGGCCGAGGCCTGCCGATTGCCGAAAGTGATGGTGCCGGTCTTGTCCAGCAGCAGCACATCCACGTCTCCGGCCGCCTCGACGGCCCGGCCCGAAGTCGCCACCACATTGGCCCGCATCATGCGGCTCATGCCCGCCACGCCGATGGCCGACAGCAGGCCGCCGATGGTGGTGGGAATCAGGCATACCAATAGCGCCACCAGCACCGCCAGGCCCACGACGGCGCCACCGCCGGCGGCTTCGACCGAATACAGGGAAAACGGCAACAGCGTCACCACCACCAGCAGGAACACCAGCGTCAGCCCCACCAGCAGGATGGTCAGCGCCAGTTCATTGGGGGTCTTCTGGCGCCGGGCGCCCTCTACCATCGAGATCATGCGATCCAGGAAGCCCTGCCCCGGATCGGCGGCGATGCGCACGACCAGCCAGTCCGACAACACGCGCGTACCGCCGGTCACCGATGAAAAATCGCCGCCCGACTCGCGGATCACCGGCGCCGACTCGCCGGTGATGGCGCTTTCATCGACCGAGGCGATCCCCGCCACGACCTCGCCGTCGCCGGGAATGACCTGCCCCGTCTCGACCAGCACCACGTCGTTCGTGCGCAAGTCGCCCGAGGCGCGTTCGACCGCGGCCTGGCGCCAGGTATCCGGCCCGGCGGCTTCATCCCAGCCATCGATCACATATGCCGGCACGGTGGTGCGCAGGCCGCGCAGGGCCGCCGCCTGCTGCTTGCCGCGGCCTTCGGCAACCGCCTCGGCAAAGTTGGCAAACAGCACCGTGAACCACAGCCAGGCGGCAATGCCCAGCGTGAAAGCGGCCGCGCCATCGGACTGGTGCAAGGCCGCCAGGCCCAGCGCGGTGGTCAGGATGCTGCCCAGGTACACCACGAACATGACGGGGTTCCTGAATTGGGCGGCCGGCGCCAACTTGCGCAGTGTGTCGCGCAAGGCGGCGCGCAGCGACCAGGCCGGAATGTGACGCTTTGACATCGTCGTTCTCCAGGATGACAGGTTCAAGGTTGCAGGTGCTCGGCCACGGGGCCCAGGGCCAGCGCCGGTACGTAGGTAAGCGCGCCCACCAGCAGCACCGCGGCCACCAGCAAGGCCACGAACAGCGGGCCGGTGGTGGGCATGGTGCCAGGCCCCACGGCCAGGCGGCGCTTGCCTGCCAGCGAGCCGGCCAGCGACAGAATCGCCACGATCACCACGAAACGCCCGAACCACATGGCCAGCCCGGTCAGCACGTTGTAGAACGGCGTATTGGCCGACAGCCCGGCAAAAGCGCTGCCATTGTTGTTGGCCGCCGACGACATGGCATACAGGATCTCGGAGAACCCGTGCGCACCGGGGTTGAACACGCCGGCCCGGCCCGGTTCGACCAGCACGGCCAGGGCCGTGCCCAGCAGTACCAGCAGCGGCGTCGCCAGTATCACCAGCGACACCATCTTCATTTCATGGGCCTCGATCTTCTTGCCCAGGTATTCGGGCGTGCGGCCGATCATCAGGCCGGCGATGAACACCGCCAGCATTGCGAAAGCCAGCATCCCGTACAGGCCCGATCCCACGCCGCCGAACACCACTTCGCCCAGTTGCATCAGCAGCAACGGCGCCAGGCCGCCCAGGGGGCTGAACGAATCGTGCATGCCATTGACGGCGCCGCAGGAAGCCGCGGTGGTGATGGTGGCAAAGAGCGCGCTGGCGGGGATGCCGAAGCGGGCTTCCTTGCCTTCCATATTGCCTCCCGGGGCAAGGGTCGACGCTGCGGTATCCACGCCTGGCTGGGCCAGCATGGGGTTGGGCTGTTGCTCGAAACCCGCCGTCGTGCCCGCGAACAGCACGAACAGCAGGGTCATCGCGGCCAGCACAGCCACGCCCTGCCGCCTGTCCCCCACCATTTCGCCGAAGCTGAAACACAGCGCGGCGGGAATCAGGAAAATGGCCAGCATTTCCAGCAAGTTGGCCAGGGCCGTGGGGTTCTCGTACGGATGCGCGGAATTGGCATTGAAGAACCCGCCACCATTGGTGCCCAGCAGCTTGATGGCCTCTTGCGAGGCCACCGGTCCCATGGGAATGTGCTGCATGCCGGCGTCGGCCGTGCCGGCCAGCGATTCAAGCGTAGGTACGCCGAGCGCGGCATCGAAGTTCTGGATGACCCCCTGGCTGGCCAGCGCCAAGGCCAACAGCACCGATAAGGGCAGCAATATGTACAGCGTGCTACGCATCAGGTCGGCCCAGAAGTTGCCCACCGTGCCGCCAC
>DASPIV010000721.1:0-4222 GCA_035628955.1 Bordetella sp. | reverse complement strand
GACAGGCAGTCGGCGCGGTTGGGCGTCAGTTTCAGGGTGAACAGCGTGTCGTCCAGGTCGAGCGCTACGCGCAGCGACTGGCCGGGCTCCAGGCTGGCGGGCAGTTCGAGCAGGCCCGCATGGTCTTGCGACAAGCCCAGTTCACGCGCCGAGCACAACATGCCGGCCGACTGCACGCCCCGCATCTTGGCAATGCCGATCTTCATGCCGCCAGGCAATTCAGCCCCCACGCGCGCCAACGGCACCGTCAAGCCCTGTGCGGCATTGGGCGCTCCGCACACGATCTGCAGGGGCTGGCCCGATCCGTCGTCGACCTGGCACACGCGCAGCTTGTCGGCGTCGGGATGCGGAGCAATGGCCGTGATGCGCGCCACTACCACGCCCGTGAATGGCGGCGCGGCCGGCGCGGTTTCTTCGACTTCCAGACCGGCCATGGTAAGCCGGTGCGCCAGTTCATCGGTTGCGATCGCGGGATTGACCAGGGCGCGCAGCCAGGATTCGGGAAATTGCATGATCAGCCGTCGGTTATTCGTTGAACTGGCGCAAGAAGCGCAGGTCGCCTTCGTAGAACTGGCGCAGGTCGTTGACCCCGTAGCGCAGCATGGTCAGGCGCTCGAGGCCGGAGCCGAACGCGAAGCCGATGTAGCGTTCGGGGTCGAGCCCGAAGTTGCGCACGACTTGCGGATGCACCTGGCCCGAGCCCGAGATTTCCAGCCAGCGGCCCCGGTTGGGACCCGAGGTGAACATCATGTCGATTTCGGCCGAGGGTTCGGTGAACGGGAAGAACGACGGGCGGAAACGCACGACGAGATCGTCGCTTTCGAAGAAGCGGCGCAGGAAATCGGTGTACACCCCTTTCAGGTCGGCGAACGAGATATCTTCGGCGATCCATAGCCCTTCCACCTGGTGGAACATGGGCGAATGGGTGGCGTCGCTGTCGACGCGGTAGGTGCGCCCCGGTGCGATGACCTTGATGGGCGGCTGGTGCATGCGTGCGTAGCGCACCTGCATGGGGCTGGTATGCGTGCGCAGCAGCAACGGCAGGCCGTCGCCGTCTTGCAGATCGACGTAGAACGTGTCCTGCATGGAGCGCGCCGGATGGTCCAGCGGATTGTTTAGCGCGGTGAAGTTGGTCCAGTCGTTTTCGATCTCGGGGCCGTCGGCCACGTCGAAACCGATGGAACGGAAGATTTCTTCGACACGTTCCCAGCTGCGGGCAATGGGATGGATACCCGCCAAAGCCCTGCCGCGGCCGGGCAAGCTGACATCGATGGTTTCAGAGGCCAGGCGCGCATCGAGCTCGGCCTGCGCCAACTGAGCGCGGCGCTGGTTCAGCAACTCTTCGATTCGCTGCTTGGCCTGGTTGATGCGCGCACCCAATACGCGCTTCTGCTCGGGGTCGAGCTTGCCCAGCCCCTTGAGCAGCATGGTCAGCGCACCCTCTTTGCCCAGGAAGCGCGCCTTGGCGTTTTCCAGGGCAACGGCATCGGGCGCCGCGGCGAAGCGTTCTTGAGCCTGGGAAACCAGGTCGTCGGCCAATAGAGTCATGGAATCACAGCCTAAAAACAGTGCGGCAAAACGCAAACGGGGCCAACAGCCCCGTTTGCAGCGATGCGCGATGCGATCAGCGCGATCAGGCGGCCAATGCTGCCTTGGCCTGCTGCACGATGGCGGCAAAACCGGCCTTGTCGCGCACGGCCAGATCGGCCAGCACCTTGCGGTCGAGCTCGATCGAGGCCTTTTTCAGGCCGGCGATGAACACGCTGTAGCTCATGCCCTGTTCACGCACGGCGGCGTTGATACGGGTGATCCACAGGGCGCGGAAGGTGCGCTTCTTGTTGCGGCGATCGCGGTAGGCATATTGCCCGGCGCGCATGACCGCCTGCTTGGCGATGCGGAATACATTACCGCGGCGGCCACGATAACCCTTGGCGGCGGCGATGACTTTCTTATGGCGAGCACGGGCGGTAACGCCGCGTTTGACGCGAGGCATAGTGGATCTCCTTTATCAAGCGAAAGGCATCATGGCCTTGACAGAGGCCACGTTGGTTTCATGAACCGCCGTCGAACCGCGCAACTGGCGCTTGTTCTTGGTGGTTTTCTTGGTCAGGATGTGGCGCTTGAAAGCCTGGCCACGCTTGATCGACCCGCTGCCGCGAACCTGAAAGCGCTTCGAGGCGCTTTTCTTGGTTTTCATCTTGGGCATGATGATTCCTAGTTTTGTTAAATACATGAACCACAGGTGCTTGCTCGAGGCAAGGCTTGCCATACCTGGACTCACTTCTATGGACCCTTTGGGTTTTGAAGCCACCCCGGGTTTTGAAGCCACCCCGGGATTTCCCTGGCGAACCAGGAAAAGCCCTTGATTATATGGTGATTTCGGTTTTTTTGTCGAATCGGCTTTGGGCCAGGGGTCAGCGCAGGGTACAGCGGTATTGCAGCGCCTCAGCCACATGGCGGATCTGGACGCGGTCCTGGCCTTCCAGGTCGGCCACGGTGCGGGCCACCCGCAAGGTCCGCAAGGAAGCCCGCGCCGAGCCATGCAGCCGCTGCATGGCCTGTTGCAGCAGCGCGCGCGCATCGGCATCCAGGGCGCAGCAGGCGTCCAGGCTAGCCCCCTGCAGCCCGGCATTGGGCCCACCCTGGCGTTGCTGCTGGCGTTCGCGGCAATTTGCCACGCGGCCGCGCACCGCCTCGGACGGCTCGCCAGGCGGGCTGTCGAGCCAATCCGGGGCGGCGGCCGGCAATTCGATCGCCAGGTCCAGGCGGTCGAGCAACGGCCCCGACAACTTGCTTACGTACCGGGCCACCTGGTCGGGCGTGCAGGTGCAGGGGCGCGCCGGATGGCCACGCCAGCCGCACGGGCACGGATTCATGGCGGCCACCAACTGGAAGCGCGCCGGATATTGCACTGTATGCCGTGCCCGCGCGATGGCCACCCTGCCCGTTTCCAGCGGTTCGCGCAGCGATTCCAGGGCGCGGCGGTCGAACTCGGGCAGTTCGTCCAGGAACAGTACGCCATGGTGCGCCAGGCTGACTTCGCCAGGCCGGGGCCGGGCGCCACCGCCCACCAGGGCGGCCGCCGACGCGCCGTGGTGCGGCGCCCGGAACGGCGGCTGCCCCTGCAAGGCAGCCGCCGCGCCGCCCGGATTGGCCAGCCCCGCCAATGCGGCCGCCTCGAGCGCCTGGGCGCGCGACAATGGCGGCAGCAATCCGGGCAGGCGCTGGGCCAGCATGCTCTTGCCAGTGCCGGGCGGCCCGATCATCAGCAGGCTGTGCGCGCCGGCGGCGGCCACCTCGAGCGCACGGCGCGCCATCGGCTGGCCACGCACGTCCGACAGACAGGGCGGCATCGGCGCGGGCGGCCAGGCACCGGGCCGGGCTTGCGCCAACGGCGCAGCACCCGTCAGGTGCGCGGCCACTTCGGCCAGCGTACCCGCCGCCAGTACCCGCAGGCCAGGCACCCAGGCCGCGATGGGGGCACTGCCGACCGGCAGCACCAGCGCGGCCCCCGGCTGCTCGCGCGCCACCGCCAGCGCCAGGGCCAGCGGCGCGCCGACCGACACCAGGGCGCCCGTAAGAGAGAGTTCGCCGGCCAGTACCAGATCTTGCAGGCCGGCGGGCGCGGCCCCGCCGCCCGGTCCCGGCACGGCGACCTGGCCCGAGGCCAGCAGCACGCCCATGGCAATAGGCAGGTCGAAGCGCGCCGATGCCTTGGGCAGATCGGCAGGCGACAGATTGACGGTAATGCGGCCGTTGGGAAACTCGAAGCCGCTGTTGAGAATGGCGGCTCGCACGCGTTCGCGGCTTTCGCGCACTTCGGTATCCGGCAGGCCCACCACAGTAAAGGCCGGCAGCCCCGGCCCTAGGTGTGTCTCGACACGCACGGCCGGTGCGTCCGCGCCCGACAGGGCGCGGCTGGCAAGTATGGCAAGAGTCATGGCGGCGCCAAGGATGGATCAGCCGCCAGTATGGGCAAGGCGGCGCCGGTCGGGTGGCGCCGATGCGACCGGAATGTCGCGCCTTGCGGGCTGGAACCGCCCTACTGCTTGCCTTCCAGCGCAGCCACCCGCGCTTCCAGTTGGCGGACCCGGGTGTGCAGTTGGTCGACCCGTTCGCGCGCCCGGGCCAGCAGTTCGGCCTGCACATCGAATTCTTCGCGGGTGATCAAATCCATTTTCGTGAAGGCCTGGCCCATCACGGCTTTCACATTGCGTTCCAG